>WYBG01000059.1 GCA_011526015.1 Deltaproteobacteria bacterium
ACTACGCCCCACGCACTTCGCCCCATGTTTCACGCCTCGCCTGCCCCTAATACTTCCCGAACCAGCCCCGAATCGCCAGCTTCCAGACCATGAAGGCGGCTTCGAACATGATTTTGCGCGACATCTTTGATTTTCCCACGGTGCGGTCGGTAAAAATGATCGGCAGCTCCCGAATCCTGAACCCGCGTTTCCAGGCTTTGAAATTCATTTCGATCTGAAAAGAATAGCCGTTGGATTGCACGCCGTCCAGGGGAATCGCCTCCAGCACTTCCCGGCGGAAGCATTTATATCCCCCGGTGCAGTCGCTGATGGGCATTCCAGTGACTAGGCGGGTATATTGGCTGGCGAAAACGCTCAGCGCCAGGCGCATCAGCGGCCAGTTTATCACGTTTACCCCTTTCAGGTAGCGGGAACCGATGACCAGGTCCGCATCTTCGATCATCCGCAAAAAATTGGGGATCTCCCTGGGGTCATGGGATAAATCCGCGTCCATTTCAAATATATAATCATACCCGTTTTTCAGGGCATATTTGAATCCGCTGATATAAGCGGTTCCCAGTCCCATTTTACCGGGGCGTTCGATCAATGAGAGCTGCGGGTATTTGTGCATCAATTCTTTGATCAGTTCCGCAGTCTTGTCGGGAGAGTTGTCATCGACGATCAGCGCATCCAGGCCGGGAACGTCCAAATTGAAGATAAGCTCCAGCAGGGTTGCGATATTATCGCGTTCGTTATAGGTCGGGATAATTACCAGTGAACGTTTCATTTTCCTCCTACACAGAGCCTTCCATGCGCACTTTCAGTTGTTCCAGCACGTTCTTCAAAGGGCGGGGATCGAACCCCAGTTCCGACCGCGCCCGCTCGATTTTTACCCCCCCGCGCATGGGACGGGGCGCCTGCTGTTTCAATTGATCGGTCGTGATCGGCCGGATCAATTCCCGGGAAAATCCGAATACTTCCGCTATCCGCAGCGCAAAATCGAAGCGGTGGAGATACTCTTTTCCGCCAATGTGATACACCCCGTATTTGGATTTCTCGATCAAGAGGCGAATGCCTTCGCTTAATTCTTCCGCAAGGGTGGGATTATTCCATTGATCGGTAACCACGTTGATGGTTTTTCCACTCTTAAGGCTGTGATAAACCCACAGGAAAAAGTTGTTCTTGACGTTGACGCCGGCGCCATAGAGAACGTTGGTGCGCACGATGGCATACGGGATGCCAGCCACCCGCACCGCGTTTTCCGAGGCTAGTTTGGATTTCCCATAATATCCCAGGGGATTGGGTTTGTGATCCTCCCCGTAAGGGCCTTCCGTACCGTCGAAAATATAGTCCGTGGAAATATGCACCACCAGGGCCATGTTCCGGCGAGCGGCCGCGGCCAGGTTCTCCACTCCTTTGACGTTGACTCTCCAGCACAAATCTTTGTCGGTTTCGCAGCCGTCCACGTTGGTATAGGCCGCGGCGTTGATGATGATGTCCGGGCGGGTTTGCAGAACCAGTTCCCGGCAATTTTTGGGATCGGAGATATCCAGCGACCGGTAGTGTGCGATCCCGCCGGGGGGTTGCTCGGCCATCGCCAGGGCCAGGCCGTCCTGCAGATCGGCTGCAAAAATCTCGAATTCGCCGGAGAAGGTTTTGAGCAGCGCCTGCCCCAGCAATCCGTTAGCGCCGGTGATCAGAATTTTTTTCATAAACGTGATGAGCTTTCTGGGTCGATTTGTAATGCGTGAAACGTAACTCGTAACTCGTAATGTGTGACTGCTATTTCGTATTGCGTATTTCGTATTCCGTTTTTATTACGCATTACGTTTCACGCCTCCCGCTCGTTTTCCGCCCGGATTTGCGCCATGGTCTCCAGCAGGCGGTGCATTTCGTTCGTTCCCTTGAGGGATAAATTTGCCGCTGCGACCAGGTTGGCAAATTCCACCGCGGCAGGAACTTTGCCGGTTTCCAGGTATTTGACCACAAAACCGGCTCCGAAGGCGTCTCCGCAGCCGGTGGAATCTACCAGCCGGGAAACTCTCCAGGCCGGAAAATTTTTATGCCCTACCATTCCGTCCCGCTGGTAAACGATGGTTGCGCCTCTTACTGCCCGGGTAATTAACAAAACCTGGTCATCTTTGCAATAGCGCTGAAAAAAATCTACCTCGTTGCGCGACTCCGCGGCCAGCAAACGGTATTCCTCCTCATTCATTTGTACGAAGCGGCTTCCCGCCAGCCATTCTTCCACCCCTTCTTCCGGGCGGCGCAGGAAGCGCCGTCCCATCTCATCGACCCCCATCAGCAGGTAATGCACGTCAAGGTAGAGCCGCTCCCGCGCCGCCTGGCTCAGCTTCAGGTAGGCGGCTTTATCGATATCCCAGCCGGAAATCATGTTCACGATAACCATGTCGGCCTCGAGGAAAGGGGCGATTTGTTGCCAGCTCAAGGGCGGGAAGCGGAAGAGCGATTTTCCCTGCCGGCGCTGGGGAGAGGTGTATTCCAAAATCACCTTATGGTTTTTCTCCGGAAGGGGGATCAAGCCCGCCTGGGAGACCCCGGGCAGTTTTTTCAATACCGCCTGCACCGTATGCAAAACGTCTTCGCCGATGTAAGAAACCGGAACGATTTCGCCGCTTTCCCCCAACAACTGCGCCAGGATGGCGATGTCGTAAAAAATCCCTCCGAAGCTCTCGATCGGGGCGCTGCGGAAGGGCAGGATCAGATCCTTGTTAATGGTGCCGATGACGGTGATTCTCAAAGCTTGCATCCCCGTTCTTTGAACTCCCCTAATTTACCGGCCAGGGTTTTATCAGACAACGCCAAAATCTGCGCCGCCAGCACTGCGGCGTTGCGCGCCCCCGTTTTTCCGATGGCCACGGTGGCTACCGGCACCCCCGCGGGCATCTGTACCATGGAATAGAGCGCGTCCACCCCGTTCAATTCGCTGCCGGCAAGGGGCACCCCGATTACCGGCAGGGTGGTGTACGCCGCAATCACCCCGGGCAGGTGGGCAGCCATGCCGGCGCAAGCCACAATGACCCCGTATCCCTCTTCTGCCGCGGTTTTGGCAAACTGCTGCACTTGTTCTGGGGTGCGGTGGGCAGACATGACCCGTATATCCAGCGGGATTCCAAAGTATTCATAATATTCCAGGGAGGCATTCACCGTCTCCCGGTCCGATTCGCTTCCCATAATGATGGCAACTTTTTTCATGGGCTACCTCGCTTGCATTATTCTTTCATAGCCGGTATCACCTTCGGCCTGTCTCTCCTACCTGGCGGCGATGCAAAATACATCTTACGCCCCGGTTTCACCCTTCCGGCTGCGGAGAATTGTTGGTGCGAAAAGTATGGGCCATCACGTCCAGTTGGTCTAAGAAGGTTTTTTTCCGCTCCCCGATGGCCTGCACGTAAAAATCGATCATAAAAATCAAACCGCTCTCTTTATCCGCAAACACGATGGTGCGAAAAGGACCGCCCACGATCATCCGGGGATTTTTCCAGGTGCCCTCCAAGCGATAGGCCGGCCAACGGCCAAAGCGCACCGGCTCTAAGCGGGTTTCTTCTTCTACCACCACGTCATTCTGGTAAATCCGGGTCGCCAATTGGTTGCGTTGCTGCACGATCCAGTTAAAATCTATGCGGATGCTGTCACTGAAGGGCATCCAGTGCACTGCCAGGGCGCGGTCGCGGCTGGGATGAATGCGCCGCAGCCAAATGTAGCGTTCTTCCAGGGACTCGCTGGCAATCTGGTAATCGTGCTGCACCCGCAGCGTGAAGGGAAAGTGCTTGCGGAGGTAATCCTCCAATTTTTTGTTTTCATAGGTTTCGTACATCTGTTCTTGCAGGCGGGTGTAGTAGGACTTTTCAAAATCATCGAAAACCAACTCACCGAGGTCGTAAATGCGCTGGAGCATGGCGTCTTTTCCCGGGGCTACCAGGTAAACCACGTACTGCTCCCTGGCCCACACGTCATTGCGGGGAATGTAGAAAAACTCCCCGGTTTGAATGCCCTCCAGCACCTCCTGGCTCAATGCCTTTTTGACCTCCAGGGAAACGCGGTCCTGCCCGTCCAGGCGGGCCAGGAAGAGCACATTTTTGCGCAAGCGGTAGCGGGTGAAGTCCTCGAAGGGGCGCCAGGTTAAGAGGTAGCTGGGTTCCGGTACCGGGGTCAGGTATTCTTTGCCGAAAAGGGTGTCCAACCCGGCCTGGTAATCTAACCAGTCCAGGGAGTCGGCAAATACGATGATTTCATCCAGGTTGCCGATGCCTTCGGTTTTGGTAGAAGAGCAGTTTGCGATTAAAATAATCATTGTCCAGAGGAACGCCCACCGAAGCGGGTTAAAAAAGTTTTTCATGGCTTCTCTTCTCATTTGGTATAGTATTTAATTGCCAATTGCCAATTGCCAATTGCCAATTGGCAATTAGAACGCCCGCTATTCCGCAGGGGCTTCTAACTTGCTGATAGCCGGATCGGGAATGTTGTTGCGGTAAAAAATCATCAGAATTCCGCCCAGCAGGCTCATCAGCAGGGGAACTAAGGTGTTCAGGAAAGACAGGGATAACGCTTCCGCAGAAGTGATACCGGCGCGGGAAAGCAGCTCGATGTAGCCGTAATCTCGCACTCCCAGCCCGTTGATGGAGGGGATCATACCCATCACAAAGGTAACCGGCACCACCAGGAACAGGTATCCCAGGGATACCCGGTGCAGGCCCAGCGCCAGGGCCAGCACGTAATTCATCACGATCAACATCACCTGGCATAAGAGCGACAGGAGGTAGGCTTTAATGATCGCCTTTTTGGACTCCCGCAGGGCGTGGATGGCGGAAAGAACCCGCTTGATTTTTTCCCCGATTCCCAACAACTTGAACCTGCTCAAAAAGCGGCTGGTAAAATTGTATAACGAAGGATTCAGCAGGTAAACCAGGATAAACACCAATACCAGCAGGGAGCTGAGGGTCAGGGAAACAATCAGGGTAGTATGAAAGTAATGGATCGCCCAGAATAACGAAAAAGCCGCCAGGGTAAGGGTGGCTACAAACCCCATGATCCGTTCCAGGATTACGATGCCGAAGCTGGTGGCGGGTTTGCCGCTAACCCGGGCGACGTTGTACACCCTGCTAAGGTCGCCCCCTATGGTGGTGGGCAAAAAATTGTTGAGAAAGTAGCCGATCATATAATATGCCAGCAAGCGGCTATATCCCGGCGCGATGCGCGATTCCCGGAGAAGAATCTGCCAGCGCAGGGCGAACAGCACTACCGTAGCCAGGAAGATTACCAGGGCAACCCCGAAGAAACTGTAGTCCGCGGCCTTGAGGGTGGCGTAAATTTGGGAAATATCGGCCATATAGACCAGGTACGCCAGCAGGCCGAAGCTGATCACGCCGCGCAGAATGTTCGCCAGGGTTCTTTTCATTCCTGAAAACCGCTATGATGCTTCCTATTAGACTTTATTGGAATTAATTTTTGACCGGATAAAACAGGATTGACAGGATCAACTAATCTATATTTCTCAAGCAATCTTGGTCTTGTTCATCCTGTTCATGCCTTCGGTAATCATGCCTTTAGTACTAATCCTGTCAAAGTCATTATTTCCAATTATGTCTATTCTTCTTCTTTGAGTTTGTTGAACTCTTCCAATTGTTTTTGAGCAAAGGTATTATCCGGCTTATTCTGCAACCATTCCTGCAAAAAAGTTGTTCCCCGGTCATACTGTTTGGATTCTTTGTACAGCCGGGTCAATTGCCGGCGAATCTGCTCCGAGGCGCTATCCAGGATCTGTTTTTTGCGCTCCGCGGTGGCCTGGTTGTAGTCCTGTTGATTTCTGAAGAAAGACCTCAAATAGTCCTGCACCTGCTCGCTTTCCGGCTGGCTTTCGACGGCTTGCAACAAGCCCTGGTAGCCCTTTTCCGCCATGTCATAGCGTTTGTAGCTGAGACCCACTTCGCCGCTGGCTTGCAGCACCCGGAGGTTGTAATTGCGGGCGTTCAAGGAATCCGCCGGGTATATGTCCGCCATGATCGCAAAAGTGGTCATTACTTCTTCGAACTGGGAGTTGGTGAAGGGAATGACCGCCGGCGGCATGACGGAATAGAGCTTTTGGAGCACTTCTTTGAATCGCTCCTGCTCCTCGGTGGATAAATAATGCGTGGCCAGCCGGAAGAAAGCGGAACGATAATTTTGCAGCAACCCGATGATGTTTTCATTATAGTAAACATCCGGATTATCGAGGTTGCGGTATTGGAATTTGTTCATCAGGTTGTCGTAGAGAACGTCCGGGTCAATCGACCAGCCGGGAATGGTGGTGACTTTGAAGAGCAGGCCGTCCATGCGCTGGTAATCTTTTAACCCGTCCAGCCGGTTCTGGTCGGAAGTCGTTACCGCAAAATACAGCGGTTTCTGGAACTGGTTGGTGGCCAGGATATTCAGGATCATCAGGTCCTGCACCCGCAGCCCGCCCATGGTTCCGCCGCCCCGCACCGGCATGCTTAGCTTGGGGCGAACCTCGAAGCTCATGGTCGCCGGAACGTCCACGGTATCGGCATCCAGGCTCAATTTGTAACGCTCCGCTTCCGCGCGGCGCACCGGCTCCGGCACGATGGGAAGCTCGAATTTTCTGGTTTCCCAGGGCTGGGGATAGATCATCCGGGCGATCTGGTCGTCGGAGAGGCTGATCGGCGCTTTCGGCTCCTTGTCTTTCAACTGCTGAATGTACCAGGGAGTGTTCAGGAGGCTCAAATTGGCCACCCGCACGTCGGTGCGAATATACTCGACTTCCTGCAAGTACCACAACGGAAAGGTGTCGTTATCCCCGTTGGTGAACATGATACCGTTTTCTTCGCTGGAAATCAGCATGTTGTAGGAATAATCCCAGGCCACGTAGTTGCCGTTGCGGTCCTGCACGTGGTAATCTTCCGCCAGAATCCGGAAGGGCAGCAAGATGAGCATGATGATCGTGGCTCCCCCAATGAGGATATTCTTAAATCCCTCGTCACTATTTTTGAAAACCTGGGTAAGCCGCTCTAACAGCGCCGCCGCCCCGATCCCGATCCAGATGGCGAAGGCAAAAAAGGAGCCCACGTAACTGTAATCCCGTTCCCGGGGCTGCGGATCCGGCTGGTTGAGGTACAAAATGATGGCGTAGCCGGTCATCAAAAAGAGCGCCAACACCGCCAGCGCGTGCTTCCAATCGCGCCGGAAATGATAATAAGCCCCCCATAACCCCAGCAACAGCGGTGCAAGGGAGAACAACAACTTCAAGGCCCAACTGAAATCCCGGGAGAAGAACGTTCGCAGTTCCGCCATGCGCGAATCTACCCCGTTTTCGGCCATTCCGGTAAAATTCCACAGGAAATAGCGATTATACATGTGATTGACCTGGTAAGACCAGAAAAATTCGCTGGTGCTGGCGTAATTCCTGCCGTTGGGAGATTCCTTCCAGGTCCTTTCCCGGTCGAGGTGGTGCTCCCCGTACTGTTCCCGGTTCATGTAGCTGATGAACTGCTCGATGGTTTCCGGATTATTCTCATCGATGTTGGGGTCCAGGTTGGAACGGATGTAGATCATCATGTAAGACGAATAGCCGACGACAATGAGCAGGATCGACATCACCAGCAAGCCGATTAGATGCTGGCGGTTGCTGACCGCCACTGCCAGCACCGCAATCAGGAGGATGATGCTGAACAGCAGACCCAGGAAACCGATTTTTTCCGCGATCAGGGGAATCCCGATCACCATGCCGGGATAGACCAGGGCGGTTAACAGCGCTCCCACGATCACCAATCCGGTAAAGGTGGTCGGGTTCAACTCAAATCGCCGGTAGTAGATAATCATAAACACCATTGGGAGGGTAAGCACGTTGAGCAGGTGCACCCCGATCGCCAGGCCGGTGAGGTAGGCGATGATCAGGAGGTATTTTTCATTGCCGATCTCTTCGCTGCGCTCGCTCCAGTGCAGGATCAGCCACACCGAGAGGCTGGTGAAGAGCGCGGAGGCGGCGTACACTTCCGCCTCCACGGCGTTGAACCAGAAGCTGGGAGTGACCGCAAAGGTCAGCGAGCCTATCAGCGCGCCCAGGTACGGCAGGTAGCGGGTATAGCCTCCGTTGGATTTCGAGTATTCGCGAATGAGGTGCACGATCGACAGATACAGGAACAAGACCGTAAACGCGCTGGAAAGAACCGAGATCAGGTTTACCCGCTTGGCGACGTTGTTGATCAGAAATTCGGGAATGAGGGTGAACACCCGCCCTACCAGCAAATACAACGGGGAGCCGGGCGGGTGGGGCACCGCCAAACGGTAGGAACAGGCGATAAATTCTCCGCAATCCCAAAACGAAACCGTCGGCGCCATGGTCATAACGTAAAGAACCAGGCCGAACAGGAAGGCGATGGAGGCGAATAGGATATTGATACGTTTCTCGTTCATTTTAAAATGTCGCTCCTTATGTTAATGATTCAAATGGCCTTCGCGGCCAGCGGGATAATATTGGCATCTGTGAGGCTTTTTAATTGGTAATTGCCAATTGCCAATTGCCAATTACCAATGGCCAATTGGCAATTATTCCGATCAAAGGCCGGGCTACCCGGCCCGGGCCGGGTCAATCTTTTTTTTTACCAACCGCCCCGGGGATTCTTCAATGTTGCCGGCCGGGTGCAGGATCTGGTCAACAAACAGCAAGCGGGAAAAGGTCTTCCGCCCCAGCAGGAAATACTCGAACACGATGCAGCCGGGGTACACGTACTTGAAAATCTGCCGGTCGGGGACTTTCCGTTTTCTCTGCACCTCCGCACGTTTACGCAGCATCAGGGGGATATGGCTCCCCGCCCAGGCGTAGGCTTTGATGATGGCCAGGGCGCTGCGGTAATGGCCTTTCAGGATTTCTACCAGCAGGGCCAGGAAATCGAGCGGAAAACGGAGCAGCAGGCGCGGGAGCAGGCGCGGAAGGGAAAGGTTTTTGATCAGTAAAAACAGGTTGTTGCGAAAGTTCCAGAAAACTTTGCGAGGGTTTTCCTGGTCTAAGGTTCCCCCCACGTGATGCCAGATTTGGGATTGGGGCAGGGAGATAACTTCCCCCCCGGCCAGTCGAATCCGCCAGCACAGGTCAATTTCCTCCATGTGCAGCCCGAAATCTTCATCGAAATATCCAACCTCGTCCAATACGCTCTTCCTCAGGAAAAAACAGGCCCCGCTGGCCCAAAATAATCCTGCCGGGGCGTCGTATTGCCCGGCGTCTTTTTCGATAGTGAATAGAATTCTGCCCCGTACAAAGGGGTAACCCAGCCGGTCGATATACCCCCCGCAGGAGCCGGCGTATTCGAAGTAGTCGCGCTGCTGCAGAGAGCGGATTTTCGGCTGGATCGCCATCACCCGGGGGTGTTTTTCAAACGCTTCTATCACCGGCTCGATAAAGCCCGGCTGCACTTCCACGTCATTATTGACCACGCAGATGTATTCCCCGGAAGCGACGGCCAGCCCGCGGTTGTTCCCCCCGGCGTAGAGGTAATTGCGGTCATTTTGCAGGATTTGCACTCCCGGGTAATTTTCTCTCACAAATGCCGCGCTGTCATCGCCGGAACCGTTGTCCACCATGATGATTTCCAGGTTGGGATAGCTGCACGCTTGCAGGGAGTCGAACAACGCCTTCAGAAATCGCCTGCCGTTGTAGTTCAGAGTAATGATGGAAACTAAAGGTCGATCTTGCCTGGAATTCATCCGCTTTACCGATTCTCATTTTACCAAAGGGTCGTGGAGTTTAAGAAAAAACCGAAATTTACGCAAGTATTAAAAAGTGAGAAGTAAGAAGTGAGAAGTAAGAAGTGAGAAGTATCACTTTTCACTTTTCACTTGCAACTTCCCACTTCCCACTTGCAACTTCTCACCTGCAACATGCAACTTCTCACTTCCCGTCCAGATAGCGTTCTACAAAGGCGCGGAAATCCTTTCCCATCCACAAATCGGCGAAGCGTTGGGTCTCGAATTCCCGCAGCGTTTCCCAGTCCCCGGTTTCCGAAAGGGCGGCCAACTCCAGAAACGCCTCCACGGCGGATTGGGAATTGCGGTTGATCAGTTTCGCCAGATTCAGGGCGGCGGGCAGCAACTCCGCAGCATCCACCACCTGGTCGATCAGCCCGATGCGCAGCGCCTCCGCTGCGTCGATGCGCTCCCCGGCCAGGAACAAGCGCAGGGCGCGGGTTTTGCCCACCAGCCGCAGCAGCCGTTTGCCCCCGCCCCAGCCGGTGATGATCCCGTTGGGAGCCTGGCGGAAGGAAAATTGCGCCTGCGCCGCGGCGATGCGAATGTGGCAGGCGGTGAGGATTTCACACCCGCCCCCCAGCGCCTGCCCGTTGACGGCGGCGATGGCCACCCGTTTGCCGTATTTCAAGCGCTGCAAAATGGTCTGCATCCGCAGCGACATGTTCAGGCAGGCTTCCCGGGTCCTCAAGGTGGAAAAATAGCGGATATCGCCGCCGGCGCAAAAGGTTTGCGTGCCCGCCTCGGTAAGGATAATCGCCCGGATGCCAGGGTCCACCTCGATGCCGTCGAGTCGTTCTTCCAGCGCCGCCATCATCTCCTCATTGACGGAATTGTGCACTTCCGGGCGGTTCAGGCGCAAAATGGCGCTATCTTCCCGTAATTCAAAATCCAGCGGTTGATTCATGCTCTTAAAAAGCCGGGTGTTTTGGTGTTTATGTGTTCAAGTGTTATGGTGTTTTAGTGCTCGGGTCTTAATGCCTAAGAATGATTATCCTCCCAAACTAAAACACTAAAACACTTGCGCACTTGAACACCTGAACACCCAAACACTATCTTATCGATAAAAATCCACGTCCGAGAGATCCTCATCCTCTTCCCGCCCCCTGCTCATGTTCAGCATTCCGCTGAGCAGGTCGCGGAATTGCAGGCCGGAATCTACCAAGTGCTTGCTGAGGAAGGAGTATTCCGCCAGCCCGTGGAGGGCAAATTCCATCAGGAAAAACTGCGCGTCGGGGTCCGCCTGGGGATGGTATTTTTTCACCAGCTCCGGCAGGCCGGGCACGCTGCGCAGGGTTTTGCGATAGATATCTTCCGGGTAATCGTTCAAAATATCCACGGCGTTGCCGCTTCCGAACCAGTTGGCGATTTTTTGATAAGGATTCGCCTCGGTCTCTTTTTTGAATTTCTCCGGGTCCGGGAAATAGGTCGGGAAGATACTGCGAATGGCTTTGCCGATCAGGATTTGCGCCACTTTTGCCGGCCCTTCCTGCTCCCCCTCGTACACCAATTCGATTTTCCCGGTAATGGAAGGCGTCACCCCCCAGAAGTCGGAGATGCGCACGTGCGCCTTCTCTTCGTTGTACAGCAAGGCCCGCCGTTCCGCGGCGCTGTAGAGATTCTCGTACGCGGAGATGGTCAACCGGGCAGATACCCCGCTGCGGGCGTCCACGTACTCGCTGGAGCGGGCTTCGAAAGCGACCTGTTCGATCAGGTTTTTGGAAAGCTCCGGAATGGTCACCCGCTTCTGTTGCTCCTCTGAGATGTGCGCTTCCTGCTCGGTGATCTGCCGGGCTACTTCCAGGGTTTTGGGGTAGTGGGTTAAAATCTGGCTTTCGATGCGGTCTTTCAAAGGGGTGACGATGGAGCCGCGATTGGTGTAATCTTCCGGGTTGGCGGTGAAAACGAACTGAATGTCCAGGGGAATGCGCAGCTTGAAGCCGCGAATCTGGATGTCCCCCTCCTGCAAAATGTTGAACAGCGCCACCTGGATGCGCGCCTGCAAATCCGGCAGCTCGTTGATGACGAAGATGCCGCGATGAGAGCGGGGCACCAGCCCGAAGTGGATTACCCGCTCGTCAGAGTAGGGAAGCTTCAAATTCGCCGCTTTGATGGGGTCGGAATCGCCGATCAGGTCTGCCACGGACACGTCCGGGGTGGCGAGCTTCTCCGAATAGCGCATGGAACGGTGCAGCCAGGCAACCGGGGTGCTGTCGCCTAACTCTTCGATCAAATCTTTGGCGTAGCGGGAAATCGGGGCCAGGGGATCGTCGTTCAGCTCCGAACCCTCTACTACCGGGATGTATTCATCCAACAATTCGACCATCTTCCGGGCGATACGGGTTTTGGCCTGCCCGCGTAATCCCAACAGAATAATATTGTGCCGGGAGAGGATCGCCCGCTCGATATCGGGGATCACGGTCTTTTCGTAACCTAAGATGCCCTCGAACAGCGGCGCTTTATTACGAAACTGGCGGATCAGGTTCTCCCGCAACTCCTGTTTGATGGAGCGGGGCCGGTAGCCGCTATCTTTCAACTCGCCCAGGGTTTTGATACTGGTATGATCGAGTATTGGCATGTATGGTCATCTCCTTCGATTTACGAACTTTTAAAGATAGAAAATATTTTTGTGACGATTTCGTCGTAACTTCTGTTCTTCGCCGCCGGGATTTGGCGAAGCCCTAATCTAAGACGGGATACCCCGGTATGCAAAGAACTTCGTTACTATTCAGCCACAGATTTTCACAGATGAATACGGATAGCATTTTTATAATGAATACCAGTTTGATTGCTCCATTGAGGGTTTATAACCTTCATGGGGTATATGAATCAATATCTTATGGGATGTTTTTGATCCGTGTCCATTCGTGTTAATCTGTGGCTGAATAGACAGAACTTCAAATCTTTCCCGAAAAGGAACCCGGAAACTCCCGAAGAGGTTCCTTCTCTGTTGTCTGAATCTCAAAAATAAGGAACGGCGATGAAAGTGCGTTTTTTGAAATGTTTGCAGCGGTATGCGTACTGTGGAGGGGTATTTATTCTGCTGGCTTGCTCGGTAAACGGCAATGGAGGAGAGGGGCGGGCGCCCTTTCAAACCGACGCTTTCAAAGAGTACTGGTATTCCGGGAAAGCGGAGTTGACCCGTTACCGTTTAGAGCAGGCCCGCTACGGGGAAATCCACCCCGGTGAGGCGGTATTAATCTTCGTGACGGAAGATTTTTTGCCCGGCAAACAGGTGAAATATGAATCCGGAGAGCGCCCCGCGGAGGCCCTTTCGGTGCTGAAGCTGAATTTTACCCGCCACTTTTTCACCGGTATCTATCCTTATAATATGTTGACCTCGGTATTCACCCCGGTGGATTTATCCAAAACCGGCAGTTTGAAGGTCGCTTCTTCCGCCCAGGAGTGGTGCGGGCAGACTTACATGCAGTTGAATAAGCGCGGGGATGAATTCAAAGGACTTTTCCACTCCTACTTCCAGGCGGAAGCAGACTGGGAATTCGAATTGGAAAATGCGTTGTTGGAAGATGAGGTTTGGGCGCGAATTCGCCTGAATCCCGCTTCCCTGCCGGTGGGAGATATCGAGATTATTCCCGGAACGCAGTATCTGCGCATGAGCCATAAACCGATCCGGGTGGAAAACGCGCAGGCAACGCTGGGCGATTCATTAGACCCCGCTCTCTCCCCTGACAGCATCAAGCTTTACCGGGTGCAGTACCGGGATTTGCCGCGCATCCTGACAATACGCTTCGAGGCGCGGTTTCCCTTCCGCATCCTGGCCTGGGAGGAAAAAATTCTCGAGGGTTTAAGAGAACCGAAATGCCTGACCACCCGGGCAGCGCGCACCCATTCCCTGGTCACCGATTATTGGACGAAGAATTCCGCGGCGGACTCCACTTACCGGAAGATGTTGGGAATGTGAAACGGTTGGCAGGAGCAGGGGCAGGGGCAGGGGCAGTTGGCAGGAGCAGGGACAGGAGCAGGGACAGGAGGCAGGGGCAGTAGGTAAATTGCATATTGCGCTCTCCATCCACTGCCAACTACTACTCAATGCTACTGTTCACTCCCCCCTGCCCCTGCTCCTGCTCCCGCCCCTGCCACCTGCCCCTGCTCCTGTTTCTCAATTTCCCGCAATCGCCAAAACGCGCGCTAAAAACTGCGCTTCCGGCAGAGCGCCCTCGGCGGCGTCGCGCTTGTTGGCGATGGTTTTGGGCACCCCGCGCACGTTGAATTCTTGCGACAAATACGGAAATTCGATGGCTTCTACCATGTCCGCGGTAACCTTATCGCTCTCCATGGCGAACTGGTGCGCCAGGTGCACCGCGCCGGGGCAGTACGGGCAGGTGGGGGTGATGAACACTTGCAGGTGCAGCTTCTGTTTCAATGCGGCTAATTTTTGCCGGGTCTCTTCGGAAAGACCGGAATCGCGCCGGGAGACCATCAGGATTGCTTCTAAAAGGGTGGAAAATTCATAGCCGGAGGGAATGCCGAAAAAGCGAATTCCGTAATCTTTTTCGCCCATGACTATGGTGGCGGGAATTTTGTCGATGTTGAATTTCTTCGCCACTCCCTGGTCTTTCATCAGATCATACTCCTCCAGGGTAATTTTGTCGGAAAGCGCGGCGACGTCTTCCGCTAATTCACGGGTTTCCTTACAAAACTGGCATTCTAATTCCTGGGTAAAATTGATGATTTTGACCGGGTGCTGCAGGTCCGCTAAACGTTTTTTGACTTCTTTGGTGACTTTTTCATCGAGGATAGGCATGGTGTGTCTCCATAGGTTTGTATTTGAGCTTAAACCTCAAAGGTTTTCAAAACCTTTGAGGTTTTTTACCGGACTTTAATCGTGGGCTCCACCATTACTTGCGAACGGATGGAATTGGTGATCAGGCACTTGTGGTGCGCGTCGTGAATGGCCTGCTCGACCTGCGGCAGCGCCTCCGCTTTTTCTATTACGATCACTGGCCGGATGACCACTTTGGTAAATTGATATTTTCCCTCTGCGAATTCCAATAATCCTTCCGCGCTGCTGCTGTAAGAGACCACCGGCAGATTCAAGCGCAGCGCAAAGGCGAGAAAAGTGGTCATGGTGCAGGCTTCCACCGCAGCAACGAAGAGGTCTTCCGGGGTCCATACCCCCTCTTCGCCTTTGAACTCCGGGGGGCTGGCCACCCGGAACTCCGCTTTGCCGGGAGAGCTCAACATGCCGGCGCGATTTCCCGCCCACTTCAGGCCGGTGTGATAGTTGAAACTTTTGTGTTTTACTTTCGGCTCTGCCGCCGAAACAGGTCTGGATTCCATAGCAAACTCCTTCAAGTTTTTATGTTTTACGCATTACCCTTCGACAAGCTCAGGGTAAACTGTTTTACGCCTCACACCAAATGCAATCCTTTGATGCACTGCCCTGGAAAAAAGATACGCCGGCCGTTTTCCGCGGGATTTCCCGCCCAACCATAATTTTTCTTTATTCCCCGGCAAAGAGTTTGTATCTTTGCGGGCGTTAAAACGGTGTTTTAGTGTTAGAGTGCTCTGGTGTTCAAGTATCTTTAATCAGTGCGCGGGAAATCCTGTCAACCTCAAAACTCGAAACTCAAAACTCGCAAGATGAAAAAAGTTTTTATAGAGACCTACGGCTGCCAGATGAACGTGTACGATACCGAGATCGTCAAATCGGTATTGGGCAGGAGCGGCTACCAGCTAACCGACCAGGAAGCGGAAGCGGACATCGTGCTGCTGAATACCTGCTCGGTGCGCGATAACGCCAACCGCAAGGTGTACAGCCGCATTCACCAGATCCGCAAGGGCCGGAAAGGGAAAGTGCAGATCGGCGTGTTGGGCTGCATGGCTACCAATTTCCGCAAGCAACTGTTGGAAAATCCCAAACTGCCCATCGACTTCATCGCCGGGCCGGACAGTTACAAGCGCTTGCCCCAATTGTTAGACGATCTCAACGGCAACGGCAAGGAAGCGAGAAATTTCGACGTGACCCTCTCGGAATTCGAGACCTACTCCGACGTCTATCCCGCCCAGGGCGGGGGCGTGAACGCCTGGATTGCGGTGATGCGCGGCTGTGACAACTTCTGCACCTTCTGCGTGGTGCCCTACACCCGCGGGCGGGAGCGCAGCCGCTCCCCGGAAAACGTGGCAGACGAAGTGAAGCGCCTGGCGCAGCAGGGCTATCGCCAGGTTACTTTGTTAGGGCAGAACGTCAATTCCTACCGCTACGAGGGGCGCGATTTTGCCGATTTGCTGGAAGAAGTGAGCGAAGTGCCGGAAATCGCGCGCATCCGCTTTACCTCTCCCCATCCCAAAGATTTTCCCCGCCGCCTCCTGCGCGTGATTGCGGAGAATCCCAAGGTGTGCAAGCAAATCCACCTGCCTTTGCAGGCCGGCAACGACCGGGTTCTGGAAATGATGAATCGCACCTACACCCGGAAAGAGTACCTGGATCTGGTGGATGAAATCCGCGCCCTCTGCCCGGCAATGGTATTGAGCACCGATATCATCGTGGGCTTCCCCACGGAAACCGCTGCGGAGTTCGAGGACACTGTGCGGATCATGGAGGCGGTGGAGTATGATTCCGCTTTCATTTTCAAATATTCCGAGCGTCCCCATACCATCGCGCAACGCAAATTTCCCGACGACGTACCCGAAGAGGTGAAAACGGAACGGATCGTGCATCTCAACGAGATTCAAAAGCGCCATTCTTATCAAAAAAACCTCGCCCATATCGGCCAGGTCCACGAAATCCTGTTAGAAGAAGAAAACACAAAGAAATCGGCAGATGAATTCCAGGGGCGCAACGACGGCAATAAAATCGTTATTATTCCCAGGGGCTCATACCGCAAAGGCCAATTTCTCAACGTGAAAATCACCGATGCCACCCCCCACGTGCTGCGGGGAGAGGTAACGGAAGTGCTGGAGAAATAGCATGTGGGCAATTATCATCGTTTATTTAATCGTTCACGGGGCATTGGTGGGGTTTGGCATCGGAACCGGCTTATTTCTCCGCTGGCTGTTTCCGGAAATGGAGGTAGGCATGGCGCTCCTGATCGGGGTGCTGTCCACCGTCGGCGCCTGGCACTTTTTTGCCCGTTTTATTAAGGCCACGGGTGAAGAAGTCATCAGCGATGAAGCGCTTCCGCGTTTTCAAATATTGGAGCCTATTTCTTCCCGGCGAAAAAAATCGAAGAGGTAACCCTGTAAAAAATTTGTCCCTCGAGAGATTATCAAACCGCTTGATTATTAAAGATGACGCGACGAAATAGAATTCTCTTTGTCTTAACGATCCTGTTCTCATGTATCGTTCTTGACCAGCTAACTAAAAAAATTGCCGTGGAGACTCTGAAATCTTCTCCGCCAACCTCTTACCTGGGAGATTTCTTCCGCTTTCAATATGCCGAGAATACCGGGGCGATGCTGGGGTTCGGCTCGGAATTGCCCGAGCTGCTTCGTTTTTGGCTGCTGACGGTGCTGGTGGGAGTGCTGTTGCTGGTGTTGTTGGGATTTTTGCTGTTCAGCCAAAAATTGACTTTCGCCCAGAACCTGGCGCTCTCTTTGATCTGCGGGGGAGGGGTGAGCAATTTTATCGACCGGATGTTGAACGACGGGAGGGTGGTGGATTTTATGAATATGGGAATCGGCTGGCTGCGCACCGGCATTTTTAACGTCGCGGACGTGCTGATTATGATCGGGTTAGGCCTGGTCCTGCTCTTTGGGGAATGGAGCGCCAAAAGGAAAGTTGAACAAGAAGCGGCGGAGTGAGGGTGAGGAGGGATGGATTAGTGGAGTAATGGATTGATGGATGAGGGGGAATTGGCCAATGGCGGATGATCATCACTCTGTTTGTTCGACCGTCCTCGCTATACTTATTAAGGGTTAGTCTTACACTGTCATGCCCGCGAAAGCGGGCATCCATAAGCCTTTGATAACCAATGGATTCCCGCTTTCGCGGGAATGACATGGTGGTGTGTAATTTTCAACCTTAACGAGCATGTCTATCTTTTACGCTTACAGGCCATCAATCCAATAATCCATTACTCCAACCCTCCAACAATCCAATCCTCGACTACGCCATCGCTTGCTGCCGCGCCCGCAGGATTTTCTCCGCGTGTTTGAGTTGCTCGACGGTATTGATTCCATGGGTTTCCTCCACGTCTCCGGTGAGCACCGCGGCGATTTTCTCTCCCCGTTCCACGTAAATCTTCAACACCTCCGGCAGGTAATATTCGCCCTGGCGATTGTCGTTTTTCACCATTGGCAGAACCTCGAATAGCGGCTGCGCCTTAAAGATGTAAATTCCCACGTTGATCTCTTTGATCTTGCGAACCTCCTCGCTGGCGTCTTTCTCTTCCACAATTTGGCGTACAAAGCCCTCGCTATCGCGAACCACCCGGCCGTACCCGCCGGGATCCTCCATCGCGGCAGTCAGGAGGGTGGCCAGGGGTTTTTCCCGGGCATGAATATCGATCAGTTTCCGCAGGGTTTCCGCTCTTAGCAGGGGAACGTCTCCCGACAAAACCAGCACGTCCCCGGCGTAGTTTTCGAAAAACGGTTTGCTTTGCAGAACCGCGTGGCCGGTACCTAATTGGGGGGATTGAACGGCAAATTCGACCCGCCGTGCGTTCACCGCCTCCATTACCAGCTCTTTCTGGTGCCCCACGATCAAAACGATTTTTTCCGATTGAATTTCTTCCGCCACGTCGATGACATACTCTACCATCGGGCGGTTATTCAAAGCGTGCAGCACTTTGGGTAAATCCGATTTCATTCGGGTTCCTTTTCCGGCAGCCAGGATCACCGTTGCGATCTTTGCCATATTCGCCATGCTCCTTTTGCTCAGTTTAATCCATTCTGTTTCAGTATTCAAGTGATGCGTAATGCGTAACTTGTAATGCGTATTGCGTAATGCGTATTGCGTGCGAAATACGAAATACGCAATACGTAATACGAAATGTGCTTCCCCTTTTACGCATCACATTTCATGCATTACGTTTCACGCCCTATGCTTCACCTTAAGCTAACCGCAAGACGCCAAATATACGAATTCCCTTGCCGGGAAATGTGATTTATGACTGCCAGCAGACCGTGCGGGCTAAATTAGCGAGCTATGGCATACGGTATGCTCTACTTATCGATGTATCACCGGGTTTGGCACAGGGGTTCTCGATAGCAGACGGCGCCTGGTGGGAGCGGTCTCTCCATCCTTCCTTGCCGGGATAGCGAATCCCGTTTCCTTTTACATAAATTTTAAGAAACATTAAAATTAACAGTTGAAATCCAGGTCTCAATTGGTTAAATTTTCGGCTAAATCCCAATAGAAAAGGAGCGGCAGCGGGATTCGCGGGGGGAGCCGGGGTGGGGTAAATTGCCGGGGAGGCGCAAGGTTCTCGGAAGCAATCAATATGAGGGAAACCCGATTCTGTAAAATATTTACACAAAATCCAATCAACTGCTTCGCTAAAATTTGCCGCTAACGGTTCAGAAGCCGCCCTGCCCGGCAGGGAAAAGCGGCAATTCCAAAGGCATAGGCCGCAATTCCAAACAAAGGTAACAAATATGCGCGCTCTTGTGACGATCGTTGTTCTGGCAGCGTTGAGCTGCGGAGTTTTTTCCCAGGCTTCTTTGCAGTTGCAGGGAGAAATCGTGGAAATCCTGTCCAGCGAAAAACCGGAATTGGCCGGCATACTATCTAAACCGCGATTTGCTTACGCTCCTTCCCAGGTGTTTTCCCTGGAACGCCAGTCCGTGGGGAACAATTATTTGTTTATCTATGACCTGGGCACCAAGCGCCTGACCGAGATTCGCACCGCGCTGCGGGACGCAGGTCCTAATATCACCGTAGAAGACAGCATCCGCCAGGCGGTGGTCTATAACGGCCAGCTGGATTGGAGACCCCGGCCGGATGACCAGGGCCAGCAGTGGTTCGCGTTTGTCAGCAACGGCTCCCAGAACAATCGCGACATCTACATCGGGTTTGCCGGGGGGAGCAATTACATCCGCTTAACCACCAACCCGGCGGTGGACAGCGAGCCTAAATGGTCGCCGGACGGGAATTCGATCGCCTTTATTTCCAACCGCAGCGGCAACGGGGACATCTATCTGATCCATGAAGTCGATAAGATCATTGCCGATGAAAACCGGAATATCAAAAATTTCAAAATCACCCAGGTTACCGATACCGCCATGCCGGAGGGCAACCCGGTCTGGAATCCCAACCCGGGAGCCGATTTGCTGGCTTATGCCAAAAAGGAGAGTTTCCCGGGAAGAGAAGTGGAAACCTTTCAAATCCGGGTGTTGAATCTGCGGCTGGAGCAAGATAACGTTTTTGAAGTTACCAACGACCCCCTGGCGCATTATACCCGGCCCTCCTGGGATCCCTACACCGGCAGCCGCCTGCTGTACGTCGGGCAATCCTTTTTGCAAAATCTGAATGCCGAGCTCTATGTCAGCGAATTGGCCTGGGGAAGCGACAAGAAGTTGAAGAACAAGGTGCTGGAAGGCTATAAAACCGAAGTCTTCAAAAACGTGCACTTGAAGGGAACGCCGGCGTTGTGGCTGGCCGGGGGAGAAGCGATTCTTTGCCAGGAAGACCGCCCGGAGCAGAATTATCCCCTCTATTCCGTGAATGTCAGCCGCTGGCTGGATAAAAAAGAGCGGGCGGTGAATTACTTCGAAGATTTGCACAATGCCTTTCCTTATGTATCTGATTTCGACATGCGAAAAAACGACTTTCTCTTCGTCGCCCAGGAGGGGGAATTCTTCAAGGTATATTTGACCCAGGTTTTTGGGGACGACGTGGTGCCGAACAAGCTTGCGGAATACGCCCTGGTCAACCCCCGCACCGGCGGCGGAGCGAAATTGCCTTCCGGTAAATGGCTGATCATCGGCGGGGCGGCGGCGACGGCAGGAGCGGTTGCTTATTTACTGCTGCAGAACGGGGGCGAAACCCCGGCAATTGAGAGCGTCCCGATCGGGCTTCCGCCCAGCATGCCCGGCGGGAATTAAAAGCCCCCGGAAAGTACGGCACGAGCGCATAACAAGCCGGTCCGTTAACAGTGGGTTCACTATTTCTGCTGAGGAGATACGATGAGTAGTTTGAAACTTAAATTATTGGTTCTGAGCCTGACTTTAGGTTTTATCGCCGTTGCAATTGCCCAGCCGATCATTTCTGTGAATACTGACGTTTTGAACTACGGCAATATCCCGGTAAACTCGGACTCCGTGCGGGCGATTATCATTTCCAATACCGGCAACGCAGGTTTAACCATAAGCAGCATGGCGATTGTGGGTACCAATCCCAGTCATTTTTCGCTCCCCAACCCGCCCACCCTGCCGGTGGTGGTGGGTCCCGGGGCAAGTTTGCCCCCTATAGACGTTCTTTTTCGCCCCACCTCGTTCGGGCAGAAATTTGCCGTTTTACGGATCATCAGCAACGACCCCGACCCCGACCGAGATACCCTGAACGTGGTTTTGACCGGAACCGGCCTGGCTCCGGATATTAACGCCGCTCCCAATCCCCTGGAATTCGGGAACGTTACCACCAACTCCGAGTTGATCCTGACGGTCAATATATCGAATATCGGGAATTCCAATTTAGTCATCAGTTCTTTCCAGCTTACCGGCAGCAATGCCAATCAATTCTCCCTGATTGCCCCACCCACGCCCCCGGTTACCATTATTCCCAGCGGTACTGTGCCGGTGCAGGTGCGCTTCCGCCCCACCTCCGCAGGGTCAAAGACCGCATTTCTGCGCATTGCCAGCAATGATCCCGATGAAAATCCCTTCGATATAACTCTAAACGGAACCGGGGTCAGCCCGACCATTTCCGTAACCCCCGCCAGCCTGAGTTTCGGTAGAGTGCTGGTGAATTCCGATTCCACCGCTACGGTGTCTATTTTCAATACCGGCCAGGGAAGCTTGTTTATCCAGAGTCTGGATATCGCCAACGATCCGGATACCCTGTTCAGCCTGGTAAGCCCGCCGCAATTGCCGGACACCCTTCCCCCGGGCGGGGGACCGCTGACCATCAGCGTCAAATTTTCCCCAAAAGCCCAGGGCAATGTATCCGCCTTCCTGATCGTTACTCACAACGATCTTACCCAGAACCCCTTGAGCATCCCACTCTCCGGCAGGGGCGTTTTTGCGCAGATCGCGGTTTCCAGCAACGCCCTGGACTTCGGGGAGGTGCTGGTAACTTCATTTTCGGAATTGCCTATCCAGGTAACCAACACCGGCGAGGGGCCGTTGTTTATTACCGCCACGCCCATCGTGGGAACGAACGGCAACCAGTTCAGCCTCTTCAATCTGCCCCCCTTGCCCATCAAAATCAATCCCGGCGCACCCCCGGTAACCATCCGGGTGCGTTTTTCGCCGAGTACCATCGGAACCAAGCAGGCTTTCTTAGCCCTCATCAACAATGATCCGGATCCCGATGATAACCCGTTTTTCGTTTCCCTGGAGGGGTTCGGGGTAAAACCGGATATTATCGCTTCCCCCACCGCGCTGGATTTTGGTGAGGTAGTGGTTGACTCCAGCGGGCAATTGAGCACCACCATCAAGAATGTCGGGAACCTGGATCTGATCGTCACCGATATTGCGATCGTGGGAGATGACGCCAGCCAGTTCTCCTTTTTCGGGGATAGCAGCTTTACGCTTCGGCCTAACATCGATTCCGCGGTGGTTTCAGTTCAGTTTGCTCCCACCACCGGGGGGCCTAAAAGTGCGATCTTGCGGCTGGTCAATAACACCCCGGATGAGAATCCCTACGATATTCCCCTGGAGGGAATCGGAACCGTGCCGGATATCGCCGCCCGGCCTGTGCTCCTGGATCTCGGCAACGTTTTGCTCGGCGAGGAAACAACCGGAATCGTGAGAATTTTCAACGAAGGAAGGGCGCCCCTTACCATCAGCGATACCGCCTTCGCCGGGAACCATGCTTACCTCTTTTCCATCGTTTCGATGCCCCCGCTGCCGGCGGTTCTGCCCCCGGATACTGCTATCAAGCTTCCTATTACCATCCGTTTCCGGCCTGATTCCCTGCAATTGAAAACCGCGGAGCTTCGCATCAGCAGCAACGATCCCGACGAAAACCCGTTCATCATCACCCTCCGGGGAACCGGGGTTCAGCCCGCTATTGCCACCAATCCCGAGGTATTGGATTTTGACAGCGTGCGGGTGAGAACCGATTCGACCCTGGTTTTGGAAATCCGCAATACCGGCTCTGCCACCCTGGTGGTGCAGGATACCTTCCTGGCCGGGGAGGATGCCGACCATTTTTCAATCGCGAGCATTCCGCAGCTGCCTTTTTCCGTCACCCCGAACGGCGAGCCGGTTCCGATAAGCGTGCGGTTCTCCCCAAAAACCTTAGGGCCTAAGTCGGCCGCCTTCCGGATTTTCAGCAATGCTCCCCAGAGTCCCCTGGATGTTTCCTTACTGGGCATCGGCGTGGAACCGGACATTGCCGTCTCTCCCGATACCCTGAATTTCGGCAAAGTGGTGCTCAACCGCGGCGAAGATCGCAGCCTGATTTTGCTAAATGAGGGGGGCGCAATCCTCACCGTGAACGGCGTTACGATTGCCGGGGAGAAGCCGGGGTTGTTCAGCTTCGTCAATTTGCCGGGATTGCCCTTTACCATTTTGCCGGACCAGACGGTTTCGGTTACGGTGCGCTTTACTCCCGACAGTTTGGGGGAGAAATCCGCGGAGTTACGCTTCCTCAGCGATGACCCGGACGAGCCGGTGCTGGCAGTGCCGGCGATCGGCATTGGCGCCATCCCCATCATTACCCTGAGCGCCGATACCCTTTCGTTTGGCAATACCGGCGTGAGTTTGCTGAAAACCCTGCCGCTGCGGATCACCAACCCGGGCAGCGCGCCGTTGGAGATCAGCGACACCCTCATCAGCGGCGAAAATGGAGCGGATTTCACGCTGGTCGATTTCCCGCCCCTGCCCCTCATCATCCCCGAAGAGGGGGGAGAGCAGGAGATCCTGGTCGGCTTCAAGCCGGGCAGCCCGGGATTCAAAAATGCGCTGCTGCAAATCCTCAGCAACGATCCGGAAAACCCCCTTGTCGGGATTACTCTGGGCGGGCGGGGGGTCAATCGCCCGCAGATCAACGCGTTCGATTTATCGGAAGTGCGCCTGAACCAGAGCGTAACCGTGGATGCAACTATTACTGCCGACACGCTGATCCAGTCCGTGCTGCTGAACTACGGATTCGGAAACAGCGCGGGCTTTCCGCGGCAGCTTGCCCTGGCGCAGCAATCCCCCGGGGTATATAACGGAACCATCCCGGCCACAGACGTCACCGTGAACGGCCTGAAAATGGTTCTGGAAGTGGTCGACGGCTTCTCCATCACCACGGATTCCACCCGGTTTGCCAGCGTGCTCATTCCCGCCGGGGCGCTGCCGGATACTTTTTCCCAGAACCAGGTCAATCGCTGGATGATGTATTCCCTGCCCTTCGAGTTTACCAGCGTTGCCAACAGCAGCATCGATGCGGTGCTGGCCGACCTGGGCGGGGAAGGGGACTTCAGCTGGCGGATTTACCGCACCGACTCCTCCGGGGTTAACTCCAATTACCACAACCGCGGGCAGTTGAATAACATGGGCGATTACGGGCGCTTCCTGCCCGGAAACGCTTTCTGGCTCTACCTTCGGGATGACGACCAGGGAGGCATCCCTACCCGGATCATTGATTTTCCGGAGATGCGCACCGCGCCGGTGGACTCTTATACCGTTACACTTCAAGAGGGTTGGAACCAGCTCGGTTCCCCCTACGCCTTCGACGTCACCTGGAACCAGGTGGCCTCGGATTTCAAGGATTCCTTGCAGGTGTACCGTTACGAGGGCGGCACTGAGTTCACCCTGCTGACCACCGGCGGAGGGCTTGAAAAAGTGGGTTGGACCCCCCTGGTGAACGCCAATTTTACCATCTCGCCCTGGATCGGCTACGCGGTGTACAATAGCGCCGGCCGAAGCGTCCGGCTTACCTTCTATCCCCAGCGGCCCGCGGCGGGAGCGCCGTTGCTGGCAAAATCTCCCGAAGAAGAGAGCGTCTGGCAACTCCAGATGGTCGCGGAGAGCGCGCTCAATTACGCTATCAGCGTGGTGGGCATGCACGGCCAGGCAAAACCGGGGCGGGACTACCTGGATTATTCCAACCCCCCGGTGATGGGAAACGAATACGTCTCCATGTATTTCCGCCACCCGGAATGGAACGCCGCCCGCCCGGACTTTTGCAGCGACTTCCGGCCCCTGAATTCCCAGGGCGAAGTGTGGTATTTCAACATCAACAGCTCCGACCGGATCGTGGATTTCCGGTTGCGGAACATCGAAAACCTGCCCGCGAACTTCCGGGTGGTGTTGTTCGACGCGAAATACCGCAACCGTTACCACCTCAGCGAGGGGCAGCGGGTATCCCTGCGCGATCTTTCGCCCGGGGAAGATAACCGTTTTGTGTTGCTGGTGGGCACGGACAGCTTCATCGAATCGGAAAGCGGCAACGTGGCGCTGATGCAGCCTTCCGACCACGCTTTATTGGAGAATTATCCCAACCCCTTCAACCCGGAAACCTATATTCGCTACCGGCTTGCCAGTCCCGCGAAAGTCAGCCTGAAAATTTACAACCTGCTCGGCCAGGAAGTGGCCAGCCTGGTGGATGAATTCCAGCCCGCCGGTTTCTACGAAGTGCGCTGGGACGGGCGTACCCGCGGCGGCGGCCCGGCGGCCAGCGGAATCTATTTCTTCCGAATCGACGCAGGCGAATTTACCCAAACGCAGAAGATGATCTTGCTGCGTTGAGCCTTTGCGGGAAAGGGGATAGAGTATGGGGTATAGGGTATAAGGTTGTACTATCACCTGATATTGAGAATTTGAAAAGGTGAAACGGAGAGCGGGGGAGCCGGAGAAACGGAGACTTGCATCTCCCATTCGCCGTTTCTCCCACTCTCCGGTTCACAGCATTGACAATTGTCATGGCGAAGCCATCCCTCAGGATTAGCGGGGGGTATCATCCTCTATTCCCAACTGCGCCAACATGCGGTAAAAGTGGGTGCGGTTCACCCCTAACACTTTCGCGGCTTCGGATTTAGAGGCGGTTTGCTTGAGGGTGCGCAGGATGTAACGCCTCCTGAATTCCATTTCTGCTTCGTCCAGGAGTTTGCCGGGCGGGATGGGAGGAACCGCAGCGGTTTCGGCGCTGATGAGCTCCGGGGGGAGGTCAGAGGCTTCGATTTTTGAACTTTTGGCGAGCACGATCGCCCGGAGGATCACGTTTTCCAGTTCCCGGATGTTCCCCGGCCAGGAGTAGTTCTCCAGAATCTCCAGCGCCTCGTCGGTAATCTCCCGGGGAGTCTTCTCCTGGGCGTGCTTTTTCAAAAAATGCTCCGCCAGCTCGGCAATATCCTCCTTGCGATCCCGCAGCGGGGGGGTGGTAATTTCCACCACCTTCAGGCGATAGTAGAGATCCTCCCGGAACTTGCCGGCGCGGATCATTGCGGTAATATTTTGATTGGTTGCAGCAATAATCCGCAGGTCGATTTTGCGCGGGGTAACACTGCCCAGCCGCTCGATTTCGCCGTTCTGCAGCACCCGCAGCAATTTAGCTTGCAGGTTTAAATTTAACTCCCCGATTTCATCCAAAAACAGGGTTCCGCCGTCTGCGGTTTCCATTTTGCCGGGCTTCGGTCTGGTCGCCCCGGTAAACGCCCCCGCTTCGTAGCCGAACAGCTCCGATTCCAGCAAATCCGCCGGGATGGCGCTGCAATTAATGGCCACAAAGGGTTTTCCGGCCCGGCGGCTGTTCTGGTGAATCGCCCGGGCCAGCAGTTCCTTGCCGCTGCCGTTTTCTCCCAGGATAATTACCGAAACGTTGCTGGGAGCCACTTTGGAGGCCAGCAGCAGCGTCTCGAACAATCGCCGCCCGGAGCCGATGATCTCCGGGCAGGGAAATTCCCGGCGCAGGTCTGCGAACTTCATCTGCGCTTCCCGCAGCAGCTTGTTTTCTAACAGGGAGATTTCCCGGGAAATCTCCAGCCCCTGCACAATCTGGCGGGCGAAGGAGAGCAGGAAGAACAGGTCGCGCTGCCCAAATGGATTGGCGCTGTCGCGGCGATCCAGGTACACCGCGCCGAGCACCCCGCCTGGCGACATTAGCGGAACGCACAACACCGATTTGATCCCCAGGCGGATGATGCTGGTTTTCTCCCACAGGGAAGCATCGGCGCGGGTCTGGTTCAGAAAGGCTTCCGCCCCCGGGATCCCGCTGGGCCGGGCGGCGGAGAGAGTCTGCCGGATCACGCTGGTGCTCAGCTCCCGGGCCTCCGGGTGATCCTCCGGGTTCATGTTGCGGGCGAAAATGGCGTCGATTTGCTGCTGTTCATCCACTAACACGATGAACCCGGCGTCGGCCTGCAATTCTTTGATCACCACGTCGATGGCCTTGCCTAACAGCGATTTCATCTCCGTTTCGGAAGAGAACAGGATGCCGGAGGCGTAGAGCACCTCCAGGCGGCGCTTTTCCTCTTGCAATTGCTCGAATTGTTTTTCCAGCTTCTCATAGAGGTCCAGCAGGGGATCGATCTGCCCGGCCAGCGCCTGGTGGGATTGCATCCAGGTTTTGAACAGGCGGTCCAGTTTTTTCAGCGCTTCCCCGGTAACGCCGGCCGCGGTTAAAACGGAGGTCGTTTCCATGAATCCGGAAGATACCTGGCTGACGGCGTCGCCGAGCTGTTTCTGCAATTTCTGGCGGAGTTCGGTAATAGGGGGCATGGTGGAGTTCCTGAAAAAATGGGTAACATGACTGGGAAGCCAGGCCAGGCGCAGGGGCGCTAAGACTGGGGATTCGGCGTTACCAACTCGGGGGCAAATTCTATCACCCACTTGCGTTGTTCCGGGGTTTCCGGCACCGGGCATCCTCGCGCCGCGCTCACCCGCTCGAAAGCGGCTTCCGGCTCTATACCGGCTAAAACGAGAAGACACGCTGCTATCAAGGCTGCCCGGCCGATTCCCTGGCGGCAATGAATGGCCAGGCTTTTTCCCCCGGCCAGGGCCTCCTCTAATTTTCTCAAGAATTGCCGGGTAGCGCGCCGGGAAGCCGGAACGCCGCGGTCCACCAGGGGAAAAGCTAAGAACTGCAAGCCATAGGACCGGCAGATTTTTTCTTCCTGCCCCAGGTCGAGATCGCTGATTTCATCGTTGGTGAGCAAAGAGACAATGCTAGTAAGACCGGCTTGTTGCCAGGAGCGCACTTCATCTTCCAGCCAGTCCCCGCCCCGGGGGCGGGGGGAAATGGCCAACCGCCCCGCCCACGGCCCTTCGATCCAATAAAGTTTCGTTCTCATAAAGTTCTCCCGGGGGGAGTTAGTTCCTGGATATGATCTCCCGGGGCAGCGAATCGACATCGACCCCCCGGTCTCGAAGAATTTTAATGCGATGATGGCCATCCATGATTGTCCCATCAGGCCGGGTCTTAAGAGATCCCGATTGACCTGGTTGGAGGGAATTGATCAGGTCCTGAGTTGACATTTTATCAAACTGATTCAGTTTTACCCGGCTCAAGGAACTGTCCGGGTGCAGCCACTTCAGGGGCGGTTGGCTCACAGGCAATGCTTTCAATTAATGTTTTGTCTTAAATCCAACTTCACCAATCTTTCAACGCTTGAGCGCCCACTCTTATTTTTAGGCATACAGAATTTCAAAAAATCTATTCAAATTTCATCGAAGGCGCAAACACTCATTTTTTCCATATCGGATGATGTTTCTATCCCCTTTCCGAAATCCGCAATCGCTGTTTCCCATCACTCACCCCGTAGCGCTTCCACCACCTCCTCCATCCCGGCAAACCGCTCCCCGGGCGTTTTGGCCAGGCAGCGGGCGACGAGGGCATCCCATTTGGGGTCCATTTCCCCGGCGCGGAGGCAGGAGGGGGGCGTCGGGGTGGTGTTGAAGATGGCGTGGATGAGGGCCATCTCGTTTTCGCCGCTGAAGGGCAGTTTGCCGGTCAGCAGTTCGTAGATCACCACCCCGAAGGAAAAAATATCCGCCCGCTGATCCACCTCCATGCCGGTAACCTGCTCCGGGGCCACGTATCCCAACGTGCCGATCACCGTGCCCAGGGAGGTCATGGCGCTCACCAGCGGGGATTTGGAAAGCCCGAAATCCATGATCCGCACCTCGCCCTGGCCATCGAGCATCACGTTGCCGGTTTTCACGTCGCGGTGGATGATCCCCCGGGCGTGAATCTCCCGCAGCCCTTCGGCAATCTGTAAGAGAAGGCGCTGCGCTTCCGCAAGCGTCAGGGGGGAATGCTGCTTCAAATAATCCTTCAGGGTGCCGCCAGGCAGGTATTCCATGGCGATGAAACCGCGCCGGGGAGCATCTCCCCCGGCCCCGGGAGCCGGCATCCCCGTGGAATCCGCTTCCCCAATCTCGAATACCTTGACGATGTGCCGGTGGGAAAAAGAGGAGAGCAACTGTCCTTCCCCGGCAAAACGCTTGCGGTTTTCGGGATCGTGAAGCAAGTCTTCATGCAGGATTTTCAAGGCGACGATATTTTTGTTGTTCATATCCAACGCCTTGTAAACCTGGCCCATCCCGCCCTTGCCTAAGAATTCCAGCAATTTGAAATGGGAGATGTAGCGGGATTCCCGCCGCTGCACCATCCGGCCGGCGGCGATCAACGCCAGCGCCCCGGCCCCCCCGAAAACCGCTAAGGAAACGATGGCGGAATAGAGCTTCCCCTCCCGGATGGTGGCGTGAATGCTGAGCAGGTACAGCAGCGCCAGTCCGGCGATGAAAAGCGGGTGGGCAAGGTATTGGCGGGTTCGCTGTTTTTCCGCAAAACGGAAAAACAGCCAAACGAGCAGAACGAGTAAGGGCAGCCTGGCCAGTTCCCAGGCGGGATGGGCATATTTAAGGGAACGCGCCAGGGAATATACCGATTTCCAGAACCAGCCGGCCGGCCCGGAAAACTCGGAAATTTCCAGGTAGCCGGGAGCGACGTTCTCGCGCCGGACCGTTTTTCCGCCCGGGAAAACCACTTCCAGGTCGTAGCGGCTCTGCGCATCAGGGTAGAATTGCAGCGGGAGCGGGTGCAGCGCCTCCTGGGAGGCGGCCATGCCGGGGCGGCCTTCGCCATCTTTCCGCCACAGGGTTACTTTTGCGCCAATGCCCTGGGAATTGCCGCGAATTCCGCGCAGTTTCACGCTGAGAACCCGTTCGGGGTTAAAGCTGTTTTCATACAGGTTCAAACGGAGGGTTTCCATGTCGAGCAGCCACAAGTCCGCGTCCCCGTCGGCGTCGAAATCGGTCAGGTATGGCAGGCCCTGGTTCCGAAACCCGATTTCGGAATATTCGGAAAATTCTCCCCGGTCGTTTTTATAAAACCGGTCTTTGAAAAACAGATCCAGGTCGCCGTCGCAGTCGATATCTGCCAGGCCGGCGCCGGCATAGCTCGGGTCGCTGAATTCCAGGGTCTGGCCGGGTGAAAAATGCGCCTTTCCGTCGTTCAGAAAAAAAGCAGCCCGCCCCTGCCGCCAAACCAGAAAAATATCCTGCGCCCCGTCATTGTTCACGTCGCCGGCGGTCGCCTCGACAATGTAGGGATGCGCTTCAAAATAAGTTCCATCAATGCCGCCCGCTGCCGCCGCTTCTTTGAATCGAAAATTTCCTTCATTGAGATAGAGCTCGCAGGGATCGTTTTTATCGTACTTGAAGATGTCCGCCAGGCCGTCATTGTTGAAATCTGCTACCAGGATGCCCCCGGCGGCGGCGTTAGAAGGGGTGGGCACGCCGAAATTCAGGCCGCCGCTGAAATTCCCGATGCCGTCGTTTTCATACAGCCACAGGGGTTTCAAACTGTCGGCCTGGGCAATGGAGAGGAAGAGCAGGTCCAGGTCGCCGTCGTTATCCAGGTCTGCAAAAGAGATGGCGCCGTTGGAGTTGTCATCCATCGGCAGGGGGCGGGGTTGGTAACGGAATTTCCAGGATCCCAGGTTGAAATAACAGGAATTGCCGACCGAGGGGGTGCGGGTAAAAATATCTACCAGGCCGTTGTTATCCAGGTCGGCAAAAACCACCGTCCCATCTGCCCCCCGGGGCGGGGGCCGGAGGCGGTCGCTCTTTTCGTTGAACAGGCCGCCGCGGTTGGAATACAGCCGGGTTGGAAAATCTCCCAGGGGATGGAGGTACACGTCCGGACCGCCGTTGTTATCGAAGTCGATCATTTCCGGATAACCCCCGACTAAGTGGATATTGATCGAAGGCGATACATCTGTGAAGGTGGGGATTTTTTCCCAGGTGGTGCCGTAAATTCCGCCGGTGGTGAGGAAATAGAGGCGGTAGGCGTCCCCGTTGCGGAGGCTTTGCAGCCCCAGCAGTGTTGAGGAGGTATTGTTGGGAATTTTTTGATACAAAGACCATTCAGCGCCGTTATAGCGCAGAATATCCCCGCCGTGGCTGATAATCCAGCCCTCCGTGGGGGAAATCATCTCCACGTCGCGCAGGTAGGAAGCAACCGGGCAGGGCATCGAATCCCAGGCGGCGCCGTCGTAATGCCAGATGCCCCGGCTGCCCACCGCCCAGCCATCCGTAGGGGAGAGGAAGCTGAAATTCATGATAAAACTGCGGGAATCCGCTTGGCGGACCGGGGTGGAGCGCCAGCTTTTTCCGTCAAAATGGAAAATGGCCCCGTTGCGGCCGCCTATCCAAATATCGCCGGGAGAGTTGAGCTTCAAGGCGCGGAAAATCTGCTCGGTCAGTTTCTGTTGAAGCCGCCAGCGAGCGCCGTCATAGAAATATACCAATCCGTCCTGCCCGGCCACGTACCCTTTGGTGAGATTGCCCTCGCGATACATTTTCAGCCGGAACATCACCAGGTCGTCACCGGGATCGTCCAGCGCCTGGGGAAAGTCGATTTTTTGCCATTCCCGCCCGTTAAAGCGGTACATGGTCTTTTTCCAGTTTTTGACCTCGTGCCCTAACGCCCACACCTCGCTATCGGAAAGCGCATCCACACTGAGCATTTCTACAATGGTCTGGGTGAAGGCGGAAGCGTCTAACATCTTCCGCGCCTGTTTGCCGTCATAGTGATAAACCCCGCGGTTGGTAGAGAACCAGATCGAAGAATTGCTCACCACCGAGAGGGTGTAGCCGTATTCGCCTGGCTCGAAGGGGATTAACTGGTAGAAAGTGGGGGAGGTCCGGGAAAAAGCCGCTGAAAAGGCCAGGCAGAAGCATAGCGCCGCCAGCTCACGAACGCCGGCGCGGGCAGGGGTCGATGATTTTTTAATCGGCATGGGCTAAATTAAAGAAGCTTCGCGGAACTTGCAAATGTTCCAACGCAAAAGGGTGCGATTGTATTTCCTGGCCGCCGGCCGTTCAAACCCTTTATCGTGTACTATCACGTGACCTCTGAGAATTGTCAATGCTGTGAACCGGAGAGTGGGAGAAGCGGAGAATGGGAGACGCAAGTCTCCGTTTCTCCCGCTCTCCCATTCTCCGATTCACCTTCTCAAATTCTCACAGGTCAGGTGATAGTACACCCTTTATCGCTATACTTTGTACTCGCCCCGTTCCGGCAATTACCGCTGCTTACGGATTCAACCCCTCGTGGCAGTCGGTGCACATGCCTTCTTTCCAATCTTCCTCTTCCACGTCTTCCCCGGGGTGCCTGAACGCCAACACCTGGCCCAGGGGGGCAATTTCCTGGCTTCCCGGGTGGCCCTGGGCGCTGATGTAGTGGCAAAGGTTACAGTCTTTACTGATTTTGCGCGCCCCGTCTTCGCTGACGTGGCGGTCGTTGTGGCAGCGGAAGCAGCCGTTGTAATTCAAATGCCCGATGTGGTCCGGGTAGGCGCTCCACTTTACTTTCATTTCCGGGAAAATATTTTTGGAGAAGATTCCCTGCAACCCTTTAACCGCTTTTTCCACCAGTTCCGGGCTTTCTTCCGGGATTTCCGGGTAGTTGTCTTCGTAGTACGTGCGGATTTCCCGCTCGATGTATTTCATGGCCGAGTCCGCCGTGGGGAATTCTTTGGCGCAAATGTCCATAGCCACGGTTTTGATTTCCGGCAGTTCTTTGGGAATCTCTCCCGCGGTGATGGCGGCGTTCACAAACAGGTTGGGCGCGCGGTAGTTATGGGAAGGGCGGGTGTGGCAATCCACGCAGTCCATCACCCGGATTTCCCGGTTTTTGATTTCGTCTTCGTCCAGGGGAGCTTCTTCATCCTGGTAAACCACCACTTCCCCGGTTCGCAAATTGGTGTAACGCACCCAGGGCAGCTCTTCGCGGGTGGGGTCTGCAGAGATGTACTCGATTTGCACGTCCGGATTGATGTGCCAGTGGATGCCTTCTTCCAGTCCCTGGGCGGATTTCGGAGCGCCGATTTTCATGATCAGGGCAATATCCCATTGGGTATTTTGCTCATCCGGCAAATAATAACTTTCCAGGCGCAGTTTGTGGGCGTAGAACTTTTGCGGCCAGTGGCACTGTTCGCAAACTTCCCGCGCCGGGCGCAAATTGCTGATCGGGGTGGGAATGGGCCGGGGGTAAATATTCCGGGCCGTGGCGTACACCTGGTATAAACCGGAGAGTTTGGAGCGAACGTACCAGTCCGCCCCCGGGCCGACGTGGCAATCCACGCAGGCCACCCGGGCATGGGGAGAGTTCTGGTATGCGATATGCTCCGGGTGCATGACGCTGTGGCACATGGTTCCGCAGAAGGTCACCGATTCCGTGAAATGAAAGGCTTCGTAACTTCCCACCGCGGAGATGAAGAGCAGAAAGGTCGTTCCGATCACAAAAATGAAAAAAGCATTGCGGTGGCGGGTTTCGCCCAAATCCACCCGCGGCCAGGCCGGGCGGTCGGGAATGCCGTGTTTATGTTCCCGGCGCATCTGGATCAACATCCCGATGGGGATCAACAGGAGTCCCAGGATCATCACCGCCGGCAGCAAGATATACATGACCAGGCCGAGATATGCGTGTCCTTTCATTCCAAAGAGGGAAACGGTAAAGGTAAAAATAATCATAAACAGGCTGATCAGCGCAATGGTCGCGCCCGTCAAGGTAATCCAGTTGCGGGTGGTGCGGGGAAGCTGAAATTTCATCCTTTATTCCTTTCTTTAATGCGGTTACAGGGTTATAAACCTCTCCGCTCTCCGTAAAACCCGTTCGGTTGTTTCTGTGAAAAGCTTACGATTTACCGGGAAAATATCAAAACAAAATTTGTAACATTTTAGCGCTATGAAAAATTCGGAAATTTTGGCCGCTTATCCTTTCGTCTGTCATTCCCACGAAGCTTGTCCCCGTGAATACGGGGAGTGGGAATCCATATTCTAAGCCACTTTTCTGGAT
>WYBG01000060.1 GCA_011526015.1 Deltaproteobacteria bacterium
AAGCGCTGCTCCGGGAATTGCAGCAGACCGCCGCCCAGACCGTACGCGTGGAGGACAGCCACGTCATCATCAAACACGCCTACGTGGAGCGGCGCATGATCCCCCTGGATATTTACGTCCAGGAAGCGGAAGAGGCCGCCGCCCGCGCCGCGGTGATCGATTACGGGAACGCCATCAAAGACATGGCCGCCAGCAACATTTTCCCCGGCGACATGATGCTGAAGAACTTCGGGGTGACCCGCCACGGCCGGGTGATCTTTTACGATTATGATGAGCTTTGCCTGCTCGAAACCTGTAATTTCCGCATGGTTCCCCCGCCCGCGGATTTCGACGAGGCGCTCTCCGACGAGCCCTGGTTCGCCATCGGCGAAAACGACGTCTTCCCGGAAGAATTCCGCCACTTTTTGGGGCTGCCGGAGCATCTCTACGAAGTATTCCGGGAACACCATGCGGATTTGCTGAGCGTGGAGTTCTGGCGGGAATACCAGGAGAGGTTGAACCGGGGAGAATTCATCCACATCTTCCCCTACGGGCAGGAGCGGCGGCAGTTCAAGCCCTGAAATGCAGCCGGGGAAATGTTCATTTTCTACACAACTGCCACCTTTCCCCGCAGTTTTCTTTCCTCGTTCTTCATACCCGCAGGCGCCGGTTATGCTTCTGCAGGCTATCCATCCGGATTACAGAGAAACATTTGCAAGCACAATAAAAACAGTTAAGTATGAACTCATATCGAAGCGCCGAAACAAACCCTGCTTCGCCTTCGCGATGGGGATCCGTTTCTTCGGCGGGGGGCGATTTTCCGCGTTGGCGCAGTGTTTGCCATAAATCCAAGTGCATTAAAAAAGGAGTGATTCAAATGATTCGTACTAACCGCCGCCGCGCCGATGCCAGCCACCTGGAAGTGGAACTGCTGGAAACCTCCCTCTACGCCGGGGGAAAAAACCATTATCATATCAGCAAACCTTTCCAGGTAAAAAGTGACCTCGCTCTCCTGGAACGCTACCTGGAAGAGGATGAACCCGTCGTCGAAGAATTGAAGATCAACAAAGGGCTGGTATGGCTGATCGTGATGTTCATTTCCGGAATTCTCTGGGTATTGATCGGCTTCCTGTTGATCGAACTGCTTACCTGAGCGGCTGAGGGAAATCTCTCCCTCGCAGGCCGGTTTCCCTCCGCCGCTCACTGCAATTTCAGCCGCTTTCCGCCTGGTTGCGGTATAGCTGCGCCGGACCCTGCCAGGTTCTCCGGCGCAATAAGCCTCCCTCACCGTATCGTCATTTCCACAAAATATCCTGCCGCTTTATCGTTCCCCATCCGCGGCCGGCAACTCCCGGCGCCAATCCCAAGACCCTGCCCTCCCCCGATTTACAAAATTCATGCGCTTTTTTATTTTAGTGCTTATATTAAGCCAGTATGATACAAGGTTTAAGAAGGAGATTTTGGGATACGAAACCGGATGGGTGGATGGAGTGATGGAGTGGATTGCTGAAGGGGCCAATTCCTGATAATCTATTCATCCACTAATCCATCAATCCAGTAATCCACCAGGCCTGCTTCATAATATTTAACACATTCTCTTGAGATCTATTAGGAGGAAATAAAACCCATGAAATTCGATAGAATACTGGTTCCGCTCGATTTTAGCGAGTATTCCGAAAAATCGCTGGAATACGCCCTCAGCCTGGCGGAGAGGTACGGCGCGCAGCTAACCCTGCTCCATGCCGTCGTTTTGCACTACGAAGACGTGGAGGAGGAAGCCCACCTCAAACAGCTCGAAGAGATGGTCAAAATTCAGGAGAAAAACAGCTATGAGCGATTGAAACTCCAACATCAAAAGGCCGGCCGGCGAGGCGTATCCGTTACCTCGAAAGTGATCCGGGGAGTGTCTGCCGCGGATGCCATCCTGGAATTCATCGATGACCACCCGCACGACCTGGTCATTTTAGGAACCCATGGCCGGGCCGGAGTGGAGAAATGGCTCTATGGCAGCGTGGCCGAAAAAGTGGTGCGCCATTCCCCTATCCCGGTGCTTACCATCCATAAATCCTGGAGCAAGCCCTTTGCGATCCAGAATCTGCTGGTTCCGGTCGATTTTTCCGATTACTCCAGAATAGCGATCGATGCGGCGCTCTCCCTGGTGCGTAAATTCAATGCCCGGGTGACTTTTCTGCACGTGATCGAGCAAACGATTCACCCGGCTTACTACGCCGCCACCATCGACTCACTCTTTATTGTAGATCCCCACCTGATGGAGCGCTCGATTGAGAATTTAAAAGAATTCACCGGCGGAGAAGTCCCCGGTGCGGAATACGTGGTAAAAGAAGGACGCGCCTTTAAAGAAATTATGGAATACGCGGAGGAAGAGGCCTGCGACCTGATTTTGATGTCCACCCGCGGCCTCACCGGCCTGGAGCATCTGCTGATCGGCAGCACCACGGAACGGGTGGTGCGCAGCGCCACCTGCCCGGTATTGACGGTCGGGCGGGGGAAATAATCTTGGAAGAGGTTCTGGTGTTTTAGTGTTTTTGCTACTCGTTCACCCCGACTGGTCGGGGTGAACGCCGCCGGTGATGCTCTGCATCGAGTAGTACAGCGCGGCAGAAATTTTCCGGTGATTGCCCTGTTCACCCTTCGACTCCGCCCAGGGTGACTTCGCACTGTCATGCTGAGTAGCCTGCCCTGGGCTTGTCGAAGGGGAGCCGAAGCATGATATACGGCGAAAGACTTCCGCCGCGATGCACTATTTATTTTACGCGGTCACAAATTGCGCTTTTCCCCGAAACACGTTATCGAAGGAGACCTGTATGGAAAGAACCCTGGAATTATTGAAAGCGCACCCCTTTTTTAAAAATTTTCTTGCCGAACATCTTGACAAACTGAAACAAATTTCCTCGGAAATCACCTTCCATCCCGGCCAGTATGTTTTTCGCGACGGGGAAGACGCCAACGCGTTCTACCTGATCTTGCGCGGCATCATCTCCTTGGAAGTGTATGTACCCAACCGCGGGCCGGTTACCCTGGGCCGGCTGGATTCCGGCGACGTGCTGGGATGGTCCTGGCTGTACCCTCCCCACCGCTGGCATTTCGACGCCCGCGCCCTGGAAGATACCCACATGGTGGTCTTGAACGGCAAAATTCTGCGCCAGCAGATCGAGGACGACCACGAATTTGGCTTCCAGGTGATGAAAAAAATCTCCTTAGTGATGGAAGACCGCCTGCAAGCCGCCCGCCGGAAATTGATGGAAGTGTACGATATTTACCCGGAACCGGACCACACCCGCCCGAAGTGGCATGAGTTGATTTAGCAAAGCGCAGAGTGCATGGCGCATCGGGCAAGTAGGCAGTAAAAGGTAAGCATCGCCTTCTGCAAATACCCCGTTGTGGAGACTATTCTCTAAACTCCACGCTGCTCGCTATGTGCGCGGCCCTATGCGCTTTGCGCTGCTCGCTTTTATATACTTTCGGTGGTTATAAATGAGGCTTTTTTAAGAGGGTGCGCGCTTGACTGCGCAAATTCGTTTTCCACATGCTGAAGCGTGGCAATCAAAGATTATCTCACTTCAGTGAGGAATACCCTCCCCCATCAGAAATCTCATTTGATCCCGCGCGAATGTTGCCCCTCCTTCAAAACATGACGAAAATCATGTTTTGCCCTGACTGCTATCAGCGTTTTTGATGATTCCCGATTTTTATTTTGCGCTCGTTCCCGATGCTCAAAGGTTCAAAAAGCATGGGGATTTTTTAGCGGCAAAAAAACCTGTATTGAAAATTACAGGAATTTACTTTTTAGCAAATGCCGGCGGGAATAGCGCCATGAATTCGACAAACGGAAAATGGTACAAAATCGGGGAAGTCGCCCGGATGCAGGGCATTGCCGTGGAAACCATCCGCATGTACGAGCGGGAAGGCCTGCTGTTAGTGGAAAAAACCCCTGCCGGCCAGCGCATTTTCAATTGCGACGACGTTCACTGGATCGAGTGCATCCGCCGCCTGATCAAGGAGAAGGGCTTGAATATCGAAGGCATCCGGCGCTTGTTGGCTTTGCTGCCCTGCTGGAACCTGCGCCCCTGCCCGGAAGCGGAGCGTTCCGGCTGCCCTGCGCTGTTGGGCGCGGCGCAGCCCTGCTGGACCATGAAGGAGCGGATTCCCGAATTCTGCCGGGCGGAGAACTGCCGTACTTGCAAGGTGTACCAAAACGCCATTCACTGCGCCAATCTCAAACAACTGATGTATAATACCGAGGCCATAGACCACTCCATTTCATAACCTTCTGGCAAAGGAAACGCCATGGCAAAGAAGATTTCCCGACGGGAGTTCATCAAAATCAGCGGGCTGGGGCTGGGCGGCCTGGCCCTGGGGGGCGGTTTATATCGACTGTTAGGCGGGGGAATTAACACGCCGGCCGCGGCGGCCATACCGGGCTTGACCGGCGCCATCGACGGGGCGGTGACGCTTTCTCCCACGATTTGCGAACTGTGTTTTTGGCAGTGCGCCGGCTGGGTGCATAAAATCGACGGCAAACCCTGGAAAATCACCGGGAACATCGAGGACCCCAACTGCCGGGGGCGGTTGTGCCCGCGCGGAACCGGCGGGTTAGGCGCTTACCTGGACGATAACCGCCTGCGCACCCCCTTGATCCGCACCTCCCAACGGGGTCAGCAGACCTTCCGGGAAGCCACCTGGGAGGAGGCGCTGGATTATACGGCGGAGAAGCTGAAAAAAATCGCCGCGGAACACGGGCCGGAGTGCGTGGCGCTGTTCTCGCACGGTTCCGGAGGCAGTTTTTTCAAGCACCTTTTGCGCGCTTATGGCTCCAATAACGTGGCCGCTCCTTCCTACGCCCAGTGCCGCGGTCCCCGGGAAGACGCCTATTTTTTCACTTTTGGGGAAGAAGTCGGCTCCCCGGAGCGCCTGGACCTGCGCAATTCCAAATGCATCGTATTGATCGGCTCCCACCTGGGCGAGAATATGCACAATTCCCAGGTGCAGGAATTTGCCGAGGCGGTGGGCAACGGCAGCACGATCATTACCGTGGATCCCCGCTACTCCGTGGCGGCCAGCAAATCCAAATACTGGCTGCCCATCCGCCCGGCCACGGACCTGGCGCTGCTGCTGGCCTGGATCAACGTGATCATCGAAGAAAAACTCTACGATCAAAAATACGTGGAAAAATACACCGTGGGCTTCGAGCAGTTGCAGGCCGCGGTGAAAAATAATACCCCGGAGTGGGCCTATCCCATCACCACCATCCAGCCCGCGCTGATCCGGGAAACCGCCCGGGAAATGGCCCGCCACAAGCCCGCCAGCCTGGTGCATCCCGGCCGGCACGTCACCTGGTACGGCGACGATACCCAGCGGGTGCGCGCCGGGGCCATCCTGAACGCGCTGTTGGGCAACTGGGGACGCCGGGGCGGGTTTTATTATCCCAATCGGGCTGAAGTCCCGGAATATCCTTACCCTCCTTATCCCGAGCCGAGGCGCACCTGGCGGGACGCGTTTCCCGACCTTTACCCCGGCGCTTCCCTGGC
>WYBG01000061.1 GCA_011526015.1 Deltaproteobacteria bacterium
GCAGGAGTTGAACCACGCATTCCAGGAACTGGAAAAACGGTTGTCTTGAATATCCCTATACCTTATTAAACCCACAGGAGGCTTAAATGTCTGAGAAATTTGAAATGGTGAAGCGTTATTTGCTGGATTTGGACTTAAAAATCGTCAAAGAAGACGCCCAAGAAGAGATGGTGGTAGCGGAGGACCCCGATAACGGCATCCAAAATCTGGTGATCGACTGCGAAGACCCCATCCTGATCCTGGAACAATTGATCATGCCGGTGCCGAAGCAGCCGGGCGATTTGTACAAACGCCTGTTACAGATGAATCGTAACATGGTGCACGGGGCATTTGTGCTGGATGATCAGGGTAAATACGTGATCTTCCGCGATACCTTGCAGTTGGAAAACCTGGATCAAAATGAGTTGGAAGCTTCGGTACAGGCGCTCTCCCTTGCCTTAGCCGAAAACAGCACAGAGCTTCTAAAATACGCGAAACAATAGGAACCACGAATGGCCCGAATTACACGAATTTTAGATTGGCAATTGCACTAAAATTGTTTTGGGGAAGTTTTCGGCGGGGATGATTGTATACCTTCCTTAGAACAAACTTCTCCCCGGAGAATACGATTTCATGTAATTCGCGACATTAGCGGTTTTTCAAACGACGAAATTAAACCTGAATGAGGAGAATATAATGGGCATTTTTCAAAGAATTTTTAAAGTGGCGCAATCGGAAACCCATGCGGTGATCGATAAATTGGAAGACCCTATCAAATTGACCGAACAGGGTATCCGGGATTTAAAACTCGACCTGGCCAGGGCCATGAAAAGCCTGGCGGAAGTAAAAGCAATTGCGATCCGGATGAAAAAAGACGGGGAAGATCAGAAAGCGCTCGCCGCCGATTATGAGCGTAAAGCCATGTTGCTGCTCCAGAAAGCCCAGCAGGGCGCGCTTGCCCCCGCGGAGGCCGACCGCCTGGCCACCGAAGCCCTGGCGAGAAAAGAAGAAGCATCCAAACGCGCTACGGATTTTTTGACCAACCACCAGCAGCAACAGCAACTTTCCGAACAGCTCCAGGTGAAAGTAGAAAAGCTGAAACAGACCGTCAATAAGTATGAAAACGAGTTGATTACCCTGAAAGCCCGCGCCCGCACTGCGGAATCCATGAAAAAAATCAACAAACAAATGGCCCAGGTGGACTCTTCCAGCACCGTGGCCATGCTGGAAAAGATGAAAAACAAGGTCACCGAGGAAGAATCCCTGGCGGAAGCCTACGGGCAACTGGCCGACACCACGGCCTCGGTGGACGAGGAAATCGAAAAGGCGCTGGCGGATTCTTCCCACGCGGCGGCAAAAGATTCCCTGGGGGAATTGAAAAAGAAGATGGGGATTGCCGGCGGCGCAGGGAATTGATGATTGAAGATTGAAGATGGATTGCCCGTTCCAGTGCTCTCAGCGCCGGAACGGGCTTTTTCCAGGCGCCGCCCCGAATTTGTGCCGCCGGCCCCCCACCCGGGCTCACTTTAGTCACTTTAGATCACTTTTTAGTCACTTCCGACGTTCTCAAGGAGTATTTAATGGCTAATTTCAATGAAGAATATATTTTGACTATGCTGCGCCAGATTCGCTATCCCGGTTTTGAGGAGGATATTGTCTCCTTTGGGGTAGTTAACGAGGTGAATATCCAGGGAAACCGGGTTACCGTGAACCTGAAATTCAACACCAAAAATCCGGATACCAAAGCACAGGTGAAAAACGCGGTGCAGAATGTTCTGAAAACGGAACTGCCGGACATGCGCATCATGGTGATGGAAGGGATTCCCGCCATGGCCGGCCCGCAACTTGCCCCGCCCAAACCGAATGATCCCTGGGCCGGTCGCGCGGCCATTCCCGGGATACACAGCGTGCTGGCGATCGCTTCCGGCAAGGGCGGGGTGGGAAAATCCACCGTGAGCACCAACATAGCAATTGCCCTGGCCAACGAGGGATTGCGGGTGGGTTTGTTAGACAGCGACATCTACGGTCCCAGCGTACATATTATGATGGGAGTGGATGAAAAACCGATGGTCACCCCCGGCCAGAAGCTCCTGCCCATCGAAAAATTCAATATCAAAATGATGTCCATGGGTTTCATTCTCGATAAGGACACCCCGGTAATCTGGCGCGGCCCCATGGTCATCAAGGCGGTGGACCAGTTCCTCCACGACGTGGAGTGGGGCGAATTGGAGGTGCTGCTGATCGACCTTCCCCCCGGCACCGGCGACGCCCAGCTCAGCCTGGTGCAAAAAACCCCGGTCACCGGCGCGGCGGTGGTCACCACCCCCCAGGAAGTGGCCCTGGTGGATGCCCGGCGGGGCTACCAGATGTTCCGCAAGCTCAATATCCATACCTTCGGGATCATCGAGAATATGAGCTACTACCCCAACCCCCAGACCGGCGAGCCGGTGTACATCTTCGGCAAAGGCGGGGGGCCGAAAGCGGCGGAAGAATTAGGCATTCCTTTCCTGGGGGAGATTCCCATCGAGCCGGAAATTGCCGAGGCGGGCGACCTGGGGATTCCCATCGTCGCGAAAAATCCCGCCAGCAAGGCCACGGAAGCCTTCCGCCAGATTGCCCGGCGGCTGTTGGAGTACGGGCTGTTGGAGCGGGTGGCGAAGTAAAAATGACCAACCACCCCGCTTCTTCACCCATTCTGGAAGTCGCCGGCCTCCACAAACGCTTCCCCCTGGATCAAAAATTAATCGGCGCGCCGAAACATTTTATCTATGCAGTGAACGGCGTTTCGCTCCGATTGCACCCCGGCCGCACCCTGGGGCTGGTGGGCGAATCCGGCTGCGGTAAAAGCACCATCGGGAAACTGATCTGCGGCCTGGAAACGCCGGATTCGGGACAAATCCGTTTCCGGGGGAAAGATATTTCCCGCCATTCTTCCGCGGAAAAAATGGCTTACCATCGCCGGGTGCAGATCATCTTCCAGAATCCTTATACTTCCCTGAATCCCCGCCGGCGGGCAGGGCGGATGTTGGAGGAGATTTTCCGGGTGCACCGGTTGTGCGACCCCGGTGAGATTGAAAAGAAGATTTCTGACATACTGGAGGCCGTGGGCCTGCCGCCGGAAAGCCGCCAGCGTTACCCGTTCGAGTTTTCCGGGGGGCAGCGCCAGCGCCTGTGCATCGCCCGCGCCCTGGCGGTGCAGCCGGAAGCAATCGTTTGCGACGAACCGGTCTCGGCGCTGGACGTCTCCATTCAAGCGCAAATCCTGCGGCTGCTGAAGAAGCTGCAAAAAGAATACAACCTGGCCTACCTGTTCATTTCCCATGACCTTAGCGTGGTGTATCACGTCTGCGACGAGGTGTTGATCATGTACCTGGGCACAATTGTGGAGCGCGGGCCGGTGGAGCAGATTTTCAAGAATCCGGCGCATCCTTATACCAAAGCGCTGTTGAGCGCGGTTCCGCTCCCGGATCCCGCGTCCGGGCGCAAGCGCATTATCCTTAGCGGGGAAATTCCCTCCCCCACCCGGATTCCTCCCGGCTGCCCCTTTTACACCCGCTGCAGCCAGCGCATGGAGGTCTGCGAAAACTCTCCCCCGCCGGCCCGGCAGGTGGGGCCGGGGCAGGAAACCCATTGCTGGTTGTACGAATAAGGTTCACAGGATGATTGAAAAGTCTTTTGTAACGACTGAAGGCAAAAAATAGCACACGGATGACGCGGATTTTAGCAGATTTAAGTGAACCGGGGAAACGGAGAGGGGGAGAATAGGTGATGTCACCGTCAACCCTGGCGCCGATGCGTTTTTTTCAA
>WYBG01000476.1 GCA_011526015.1 Deltaproteobacteria bacterium
TGCAGTTTACTGAGGATAATACTGCCCGGGTCGAGATGGAGCGCCCGGACCGCAAGGGCATCGCACCCGGGCAGATCGCGGTTTTTTACGATGGAACGGTATGTTTGGGCGGGGGAGTGATTCTGGAGTAGCGCAAATCGGGTAGATGTGCAAAAGAACAATGCAAGATCCCACTATATCCACACTGCTTAATCACCGGCAAAAATTACTGGCCTACGTGCGGGGAAAGATTTCCGATCCGGCCCTGGCGGAAGATATTTTGCAAGACAGCCTGCTGAAGGCGCTGCGGGCGACGCCGGAATTGCGGGATAAAGAGAAACTGATTCCCTGGTTCTACCGCATTCTCAACAACGCCATTGTCGATTACTACCGCCGCAAGGCAACGGCGTCGAAGTACCGGGCGGCGCACGCCGGGGAAGCGGAACCGGCCATAGAGCAGGAAGACGAGGCGGCCTTGTGCGCCTGCTTCCGGGAATTGATTCCCACCCTCAAGCCGGAATACGCCGGGTTGATCGAGGAACTGGAACTTTCCGGCGGCGATCCGGCGCAAGCCGCCCGGCGGCGGGGCCTCACCCGCAACAATCTGAAGGTGCGCCGCCACCGGGCGCGCCAGGCGCTGCGCCAGCGATTGGAAGAAACCTGCCGCCTCTGCGCCAAACACGGCTGCTTAGATTGTACCTGCAAGACGGCGAACGTTTGAAGCATTGAGCTTCAAAATACGGCATTCGGTATTCGATCCTCAAAAACTGTTCAAATCCTTTAACCTCATGCCAGGCTGGCAAAGCCTCATCACCGGCTTTTCGTTCCCTTTTCTTGCTATTGCTCCGTTGTAAAAATACCTCTGAAAAAAAATCGCACCTGAAAATATCCGCCAACTGTAACCCTTGCGGAATTGCCCGTCTATAAGAGCAGAAAACGGTGATTGAAAAGTTGCAAAGAGGGAAAGTAAACAAGAGCAGCGCAAGTATAAATCAAATAAGGAGCAAACGGCGATGAAAAATCATCATCATAATCATACACAGCATGAACAGCATGAGCGCCATAAGCACCACTCCCATCGCAAAGAAGCGCAAAAGAAGCACGGCGCGAGGCAGGGCGGCGGCGATGTACACCATGCCGATCACACCGGCCACGAAGAGATGTTCCGCAAGCGATTTTGGGTCTCGCTGGTTCTCTCCATCCCGGTGGTTCTTTTTGATCCCATGATCCAACACTGGGCAGGCTTTTCCATGCCCGCGTTCCCCGGCAGTTCCTGGATCAGCCCGCTGTTTGGCGTTATCATCTTTTTCTACGGTGGATTGCCTTTTCTGCAAATGGCGCTGCCGGAGATCAAAAACCGCAAACCGGGCATGATGCTGCTCATCTCCCTGGCCATCACGGTGGCCTTCGGCTACAGCCTGGCCGCCCTGTTCCTCCCCGGCCAGATGGGTTTCTTCTGGGAACTGGTCACCTTGATCGACATTATGCTGTTGGGCCACTGGATCGAGATGCGCAGCGTGCGCCAGGCCTCCGGGGCGCTGGATGAGCTGGCCCGGCTGATGCCGGATACCGCGGAACGGATCCGGAAAAATGGAGGCGTGGAGGAAGTTCCGGTTATCGCGCTGCAAGACGGCGACCTGGTATTGGTGCGTCCCGGCGGCAGCGTTCCGGCCGACGGGGTGGTGGAGGAAGGTGAATCGCATCTCAACGAGGCGATGATTACCGGGGAATCCCAACCGGTATGGAGGCGGGCGGGCGACGCGGTCATCGGGGGAACCATTAACGGCGACGGCAGCTTGCGCGTCCGGGTAACCGCTGCCGGGGAGCAGACCGCCCTGGCCGGTATTATGCGTCTGGTAAAGCAGGCCCGGCAAAGCAAATCGAGAACCCAGGTATTGGCGGATAAAGCCGCCGGGCTGCTGTTTTACGTGGCGCTTGGCGCGGCGGCGGTAACGGCGGTGGTCTGGACCGTTGCGGTGGGCTTCGGCCATGACGTGCTGGCGCGGGTGGCCACGGTGCTGGTGATCGCCTGCCCCCATGCCCTGGGTCTGGCGGTTCCCCTGGTAGTCGCCATAACCACGGCGATGGGCGCCGCCAGCGGTATTCTGGTGCGCGACCGCCTGGCGCTGGAAAAAGCCCGCCAGATTAGCACCGTGGTTTTCGACAAAACCGGAACCCTTACCAAAGGGGAATTCGGGGTGGTCAAGGTAGTCAGCGTGAATAACGGGAGTGAAAACAAAGTGCTGGCCCTGGCCGCCGCCATCGAAGGCGACTCCGAGCATACTATTGCCCGGGGTATTCGTCGCTCGGCAGAAGAAAAAAATCTTTCTCTCCCCAGTGTTAACAATTTCGAGGCTCTGAAAGGGCGAGGCGTAAAAGCGGAAAGCAACGGCTCCACGGTTTACACGGGCGGTCCGCAGTTGCTGGAGATGTTAAAACTCGAATTGCCCGGTTCGCTGGCGAAATTTCAGGAGGAGACGGAGCGCGGCGGCCAAACCGTGGTGTATCTCGTCCGCGATCGGCAGGTAATCGGCGGCCTGGCGCTAACGGACGTCATCCGCCCGGAGAGCAGGCCGGCTATCCGCCAGTTGCAGGAGATGGGCATCGAAGTAGCGATGCTTACCGGCGACAGCGAAACCGTGGCGCGCTCTGTGGCGGCAGAGTTGGGAATCGACCGCTACTTTGCGGAGGTGCTGCCGGAGCACAAGGATCAAAAGATCGCCGAACTGCAAAAACAGGGCAAAAAAGTAGCCATGGTGGGGGACGGGGTGAACGATGCCCCGGCCCTGGCCCGCGCAGACGTGGGCATTGCCATCGGCAGCGGCACCGACGTGGCAATTGAATCCGCGGGAATTATCCTGGTGAAGAGCAATCCCCTGGACATTGTGAAAATCATGCAGCTCAGCCGCGCCAGTTACCGCAAGATGATCCAGAATCTCTGGTGGGCGGCGGGCTACAACATTGTCGCCCTGCCCCTGGCGGCGGGGGTGTTAGCGCCGCTGGGGATCATACTTTCCCCGGCCATCGGCGCGGTTCTCATGTCGCTGAGCACCATTATTGTGGCTATCAACGCCCAGCTTTTGCGAAGGTTGAAGTATGAAGGAAACGTCTCGAATGAAAAGGCCTGAGCAACAAAATACCAATAATGCAGAGCAGTATTCGTAATTCAGACAACGAAAAAGGAGATCAAAATGAACATGCTATCCGTAGAAAAAGCCGGCGTGCAAGTGGAATTAAACGCTCCGGCAGGTTTACAGGCAGGGGCGCCTGCCTCTTATACCATCCGGCTTCGAGATTCGCTTACCGGGGTGCCGCTCACCGACCTGATTGTCAGCCACGAGCGGCTTCTTCACCTGATTATCATTCGCCGGGATTTACAGCACTTTCAGCATTTGCACCCCCGGCCAACCGGGCATCCGGGCGAATTCCTCGCTGACGTTTCCTTTCCCCATAACGGTGAATATCTTTTTTTCATTGAATTCTCACGCAAGAGCGGGGTGCATATTTTGTATCGCGAAACAAGCGTTGTTGGTGATGAGCCTCTTGCCATGCCGGCCCTGGTTGAAGATAATGCTCCCAAAACCGTCGGCAACGTGCGAATCCGTCTTGAAGGGAAGGTTGCAGAGGCCGGGCGGGAAGGAACTTATATCTTTTCCCTGGAGGATGCGAGAACCGGCCAACCCATGCAAAATCTGCAATCGTACCTGGGGGCGGCAGCGCACGTGGTTATCCTGAGCGAAGATGCCCAAACTTTTGGCCACGCCCATGGAGAGTTTGTCGCAGAGGGTATGGAGCAGCGTTCCGGCCATCACGGGCATGGGATGGGGCATCACCACGGGCAGGGCATGCAAATGCCGTCAGCGGGCGCAAGAGTGCGGTTTCAGCATACCTTTCCCGCCATCGGCTGTTATAAAATCTGGGGTGAATTTCAGAACCGTGAGGGGGAGATTATCCGGGCGGATTTTGTCGTTCGCGCCCGCTAAGAAACACAATCTGGTTTTTTGCCGGCGGCTCAATTTCCACGATCAATGACCCGCCGCTCAAACCAGTTCTTCGAGTATCTCCGCAAAGCGGAACACGTCCATAAACGAATTATACAACGGCGCCGGGGCCACCCGGATCACGTCCGGCTCCCGCCAGTCGCCGATAACCCCCTGCTCGCCTAATTTTTTGAATACCGCTTTGCCGTCCCGTTTCACCACTAAGGAGAGTTGGCAGCCGCGCTGGTTTTCATCCCGCGGGGTGATGATGCTGACCCGCTCCTCTCCAAGCTGATCCACCAAAAATTCCA
>WYBG01000477.1 GCA_011526015.1 Deltaproteobacteria bacterium
AATGACAACTAATGACAACCAATCATAAGGGCATTTCCAATGCTTCAGCTAAGAAATCTCCTCAAAACCGCTTTCAAAAGCATTCTCAAGAACCGGATGCGCAGCTTGCTCACTTCCCTGGGCATCATAATCGGGGTAAGCGCGGTGATTGTGATGGTAGCGATTGGCGAAGGTTCGCAAAAGCGGATCGAGGAAGGCATCCAATCCCTGGGCACCAATTTGATCGTGGTATTCCCCGGGGCCAGCAGAACCGGCGGGGTGAGCCGGGGAGCGGGCAGTTTCAACCGCTTTACCTTCGACGACGTGGAAAAATTGCAAAAAGAAGCCACCTTGCTCAGCGGAATTTCCCCGGTGGTGCGCTCCGGCGGGCAGGTGATCGGCGGGAGCGGCAATTGGAGCACCGCGGTGTTCGGGGTCTCGCCGGATTATTTCACCATCCGCAACTGGCAGTTGGAATACGGGGAATTCTTTAGCGAGCGCGACGTTCGCGCCAATAAAAAAGTGGCCTTGTTAGGGAAGACCGTGGCGGATCAATTATTTCCCAATCAGGATCCCACCGGCGAAAAAATCCGCATCCGCAATGCCCCGTTTACGGTGATCGGGGTGCTGAAAGCCAAAGGGCAGAGCGGTATGGGCGCGGACCAGGACGACGTCATCCTGGCCCCCTCTACCACGGTGTTCTACCGCTTGAGAGGGGGGCGCTGGGTGGACATGATCAACGCCAGCGCGGTATCGACCGACCAGGTCAAAGCGGCGCAGGAGCAGATGCGCGCCATCCTGCGGGAATCTCACCGCTTAACCCCCGGCGATGAGGACGATTTTACCATCAGCGACCAGGCGGAAATCAGCGACGCCGCATCGGAAACCTCCCGGGTGCTCACCCTGCTGCTGGGTTCCATCGCCGGGGTCTCGCTGATCGTGGGTGGGATCGGGATTATGAACATCATGTTAGTTTCGGTGACGGAGCGAACCCGGGAGATCGGCATTCGCCTCTCCGTCGGTGCCCGCAGCAGCGACGTGCTGGCGCAGTTCCTGGCCGAGGCCGTGGTGCTCAGCCTCGCCGGGGGCATTATCGGGATTCTGCTCTCGTTTGCCATCTCCATAGGGCTGGACCGGTTTACCGATTTGAGCACGGTGATCAACCCCAATATTGTAGTGATTTCGGCGCTGTTTTCCGGCGCGGTGGGAGTGTTCTTCGGATTCTACCCGGCCCGCAAAGCGGCCTCGCTGAACCCGATTGATGCGTTGCGGTATGAATAAAAACAAAAAATCCCGATAGAGAAAAGCAGGGGTCAGGAAGCTTATCCCCATTGCTCCTGCCTGCTTCTGTTTAACTCACTCCTTCAGGAGTTTCGGGCGCTTCGTACTTCCTTTTTATCTGCTTGCTATAATCCCCCTCGCCGCCGCGACCAGGGCGGCATTGCTCTCCGCGTAAGAACCGTCCGGCAGGGTAAGCACGTCTTCGAAGCCGACCCGGGTATCATAGCCCCGCTCCGCCGCTAACTTGATGAACTCCCAGGCCGTCGCTCCCGAACCGTGAAGCAGCCGGGGCAGGGGTGTTTCCATTTTATCAAGGATAGCTTCTATTTCAAGAATCGTGGCCGGCGCTTCCGGCTCATCACCCGGCTCGATGAGCACCCGCAGGCAGCGCCCGGCCAGCCCGCTTTCCAGCAAAATTTCCCCCGCCGTCGCATCCCACACCCCCGCCTCCACCCCCACGCCTTTTTCCAAAAGCAGTTCTGCAACCTCCACCGCGCCGGGTTCATCCATGTTCACGGAAACGAAATCCGGTAAGACGTTCCACGCGCTAATGAGGGCAAGCCGTTCCTGAACATCCGGTACGATCCACTCCCCGGTGCTGATCCCCACGGGAACGCCGGGGCAGGCGGCGCGGATGGCCTGCAGCGCGGCGGCCAGATCATCCGGCGCGAGGCTCTCCTTTCCTTCCGCATTACGAATATGGACATGCACGGCGCCGGCGCCCGCAGCGACGGCTAATTTGGCCTCCCGGGCCTGCTGCGCCGGGGTCATGGGAATCGCCGGATGGTCTGCCGGGGTGCGCGTCCCGTTGAGGGCAACTTTGAGGAGCATAGTATCTTTATCCTTCATGGGATAGTCGATAACCGGAATATTGTATTTACCCAGGAGTTCCACAAACGTTGGCTTGGAATACCCTGCTAATTTAGCAGCCTGTCATAAAGAAAGCTTCCCAACTTCAAAAAGCTTTATCACCGGCAATAATTTGTTTTGCTTCATCAACCTGTATTTCCAGGGGTAATTCTAATTTTAATTCGTTCATTTTTCTGCGCCTTTTTTAATCCGTCTTAGAGCGTTGGCTATCGGCAAAATAACCACTCGAAAGAGGGTGGGCAAGTGATATTTCGAGCGTTTCTTGTCAACCCGGATCCGAAAAATCTCACTCCCTCCACTTTCCATCCCCGGTATAGCGGTTGAAATCAAACCCGTACTTCCACATCTAATTCGCTTCAGCGTATTGCTGCCTCTCTTTCCTCCCCTCCCAAATGATGCCTTTTCCCCGCAAGGGAAAATGGCTATATTCCAGCCCTTTTACATCGGTGGTTGAATGATCGACCGCAAACAAGGATCGAAACCCATGACCAACATTATCGGGCGCAAGCGCGAATTATCCGAGCTAAAGGAAATTTTTCAAACCGTTCAGCAGGGTAGGGGAATGATGGCCTTCCTGGCCGGGGAAGCGGGGGCGGGAAAGACCCTCTTAGCGGAGGAAAGCCTTTCCCACGGCGGCCTGCGGGTATTTAACGGCAGAACCGTAGAAGAAGCCACCCCGCCCTATGGGCCGGTCGCCGCCGCGCTGCGCGATTGCCTGCGCAAAACGCCCGGTTTCCACCTGGACAGTGGTTCTCTGAATCCCTACCTGGCCCTGCTGCTGCCGGAATTAGGCCAACCGGCCAAAGAAGCGGATAAGGAAATATTATTGGAAGCCATCAGCGCCGCCCTGGCAAGCATTGCCGCCCGGGGCCCCTGCGCGATCTTTCTGGATGATCTCCACTGGGCGGACGAAGCGACCCTGGAGATTCTCCCTGCCCTTGCCGACCGCCTGGCAGGCCAGCCGTTGCTGATTTTAGGCGCTTATCGCAGCGACGAAATCACCCGCGGCCACCGCCTGCGCTGGGTGCGCAACGAGCTGCGCCGCCGGCGCCGGCTCCGGGAAATCAACTTAGAGCCGCTGAATCCGGCAGACTCTGCAACTCTAACGGAGCGGGTGTTCGGCGCGCCTCCCCATCCCCAACTGGCGGATATGATTTACCGGCAGACCCAGGGCGTGCCCCTGTTCGTGGAAGAACTTTCCAACGCCCTGATTGCCCGGCGGCTGCTGCGCCAGGGAAAAAACGGGCTGGAGCTGCTTCCCGGCGAAGACGTTCCGATCCCGGAGAGCATCCGCGACGCGATCTTGCTCCGCCTGGCGACGCTTTCTTCGCAGGCCCGCGCCCAGATCGAAGTCGCTGCGGTGGCCGGAATGGAATTCGACCTCAAGCTGATCGTCGAGCTGGCCGGGGCGGAATCCGGGCTGGATGAGTTGTTCGAGCGCAGCCTCATCAGCGAAATCGAAGCCGGGCGGGGCACATTTCGCCATGCCCTGACCCGGGAAGCGGTGCGCAGCGAAATCGCCTGGTCGCGCCGCCGGGCGTTGAACCGGCAAATCGCCGAATACCTGGAATTCACCCATGCCTCCCCGGAACGGGTTGCGGAGCACTGGTTAGAAGCCAACGAGCCGGCCAAAGCGCGCCTGGCGCTGGTTGCCTGCGCGGAGCGCTCCTGCCAGCTTCACGCCTACCGGGATGCGGCGCGCGCCGGCCACCGGGCGCTGGAAATCTGGCCCGAGGGTGAGGCCGAAGAAGACCGCCTCCATACCCTGGAACGCCTGGCTCACTGCGCCCAGGTAAGCGGGCAGCTTAGCGACGCGGTGCGCGCCCTGCGGGAAGTTCTGGAAAGTCCTTTACTGGCTGAAAACCACCGCCGTCGCGGGGAAGCCCTGCGCTCCCTGGCCACCATTTACGGCCTCCAGGGGGCCTGGGAACAGGCGCAGGCGGCGCGAAGGAATGCTGCGGAAGCATTCGATAAGGCAGGATGCTTCGCGGAAGCGGCGGTGGAATGCCTGGCCGCGGCCGCGCGCTACGGGGGAATGCTGCAACTTCCCGCGGCGGTGGAGTTGTGCGACAGGGCCCTCGCGCTGGCGAAAAAAGCCGCCCGAGTGGACCTGGAAGCGCGCATCCTGGGACTAAAGGGCAACCTTCTGGCGGTGCAGGGCCATTTTCAGGAAGGCGTCGAGATCGTAAACCGGGGTCTTTCCATTGCCTTGCAGCATCATTTGCCGGATGCCGCTTCCGAGGTGTACCGGCGGTTAGGCGGGGCCCTGGAATACGCCTCGGACTATGTTTCATCCCGGGAAGTTTACACCACCGCCTACCGCTATTGCCAGAACCAGGGGGAAGAAGCGCAGGCGCAGCTTTGCCTGGGCTGCATGTCCTATATCTTGTTCCGCACCGGCGACTGGAAACAGTGCATGGAAATTTGCCGGGGAATATTGAATGATAATAAATCGGAGGCCGGGGGAAAGGCGATTGCCGGGGCCATGTTGGGGATCATTCGCAGTTATCGCGGGGAGACCCGCCCGGCGCGAAAGTATTTACAAACTGCTTTCGACCAGATGCTGCGCGACCGCTCCCTGGCCATGCAACTGGTCACGCTATGGGGGATGGCCCAGTTAGAAGAGTACGAAGGAGAAATTTCCAGGGCGGATGAATATTACCGGCAATTGCTGGGGTTGTGGAGCAGTACCCGGGACATTCACGACGCCCTGCCCGGGATGGGCGCCGCTGCGACCTTTTTCGGCGCGCGGGGGCTGGAAAAAGAGACCACTCGCTGCGTGGATGGGCTGGCCAAAATGGCCTCTGTCAGCGGCAATTACGAAGCCCTGGCAACCTTGGCCCACGCCCTGGGAGAGATCGCCCTGCTGCAAGGAGACGCCGGGGAAGCGGCGCGGCAGTTTTTGCAGGCCGTCGGGCAATTCGAAAAGTTAGAGCTTCCCGTGGAGCGCCTCAAGTCCGAATTACGGGGCGGGGCGGCCTTCATCCAGGCCGGGGAGCGGGAAACCGGCATTGCGCATTTGAAGAGCGCCTACCGGCTGGCCCGCAACCTGGGGGCGCGCCCATTAGCATCGCGGGTGGCGGCAGAGTTGGAACGTTTGGGAGAAGCGGCGGAAGAGCGCCGCAGCCCGGAAGCCCCGGAACGCGCCGTTGCCGGGGGGCTGACCGCCCGGCAGGTGGAAATCGCCCGGCTGATCGCCGCCGGGCTGACCAACAAAGAAATTGCCGCCAGGCTATTTCTCAGCCCTCGCACCGTGGAAATGCACGTCGCCAATATGCTGGATAGGTTAGATTGCCGCAGCCGCTCCGAAGCGGTGCGCAGGGCCGGAGAATTGGGGTTGTTGGAATAGCGGCGCGGGGACGGCTATCCCCGCATCCAATGGGCAGCCGGGTAGCTCAAAAATTCCTCTACCGGCACTCCTTCCCGGCCTACCCACAGGGCGCGCGCCCTGGGGAATGCTTGCATAAAACCATCCATGCCGGGATGTTTTCGTTTAAATACGCTGCTTTTTACCTCGATGGCCAGAAGCCGGTCTCCCTGCCGGAGAACAAAATCGACCTCTTTTTGATGATTCCGCCAGTAAAAAACTTCGATTCCTCTGCCGAATGAAGTGTTGATGAGATGCGCTCCTACCGCGCTTTCTACTAATCTTCCCCACCTGGCGGCGTCGCTGCGCCAATCGGAAAAACGCATCCCCCCAACGGCTGCCATCAGCGCAGTATTCAAAACCATCCATTTAGGGCTGGAACCTCTTTGCCGAATTACGCTCCCATGATACTTGGGAATTCCCCAGATCAGTCGCGCGCCCTCCAACATTTTTTGATAATGGGCTAAGGTTGTGGTGTTGCCGGCATCCAAAAGCTGTCCCAGGAGCTTCTGGTAGGGCACAATTTGCCCGGAATACTGGCAGGCGAGCATAAACAACTGCCGCAAAAGCGCCGGTTTATCAACCCGGTTCAAGAGGAGAATATCTTTACTAACGGTCGTTTCGATCAAAGAATCCCGAATATATTGCGCCCAGCGTTCTTCATCGTCGATTAACAAAGCGGCCCCGGGGTATCCGCCAAAAAAGATATACTGATCCGGCTCCCATCCAAAACATTCCTGGCATTCCTTGAATGTCCAATGAGTTGCGTGAAGGGTTTCGAAGCGCCCGGAAAGGCTTTCGGTAAGGCCGGCCTGCATTAGCAGGGCAGACTATCCGAGAATAACCACCCGGACATCGCGGCCTTCGCGACTATCTTCGTCCCAGAATCGTTTCACCACCTCCGACCAGCGCCAGACTTTTTGTACCTCGTCTAACACCAGAATTACCGGCTGGCCGCTCGTCGAGCGTAATCGCGCCAATTCCCATTGTTGTTCGATCCAACCCGGCTGGGGCGGGGCGGGGAGGTCTGCGCTGGCATAGTGGCGCAGACCCGGCCATGCCTCTAAAACTTGCTGCACCGCGGTTGTTTTCCCCACCTGGCGCGGACCGGTGACCACCTGGATAAATTGCCGCTCCTGGCTAATACGCTGTAAAAGAGTGACAACAAGATCCCTTTTAAATGTCGGTTGAACCATTGTTTCCCCATTTACTCAATGTTCTGAGTAAATTTACTCAGAATTCAAGAGAAAACAAACCTGTGTTTCATTCCCCAGGCGCGACGAACACCCCGGATTCCCGGGGCAAGCTCCGGGGCAAGTTCACAAAGTTTCGGGGCAGGTTTCCCGGCAAACCGAGGTTCATCGCCGCGCCATCAATACCGTACTCCCCGCAGACCATTACCGTACTCGCCGTCCCCAAAAACGGTACTACCCCGATTGTTAACCCCGCTCCAGAATCGTTAATTTCTCAGCGTAATTGATCAGGAAGGAAAATCGAAACCAAAAGAGGAGAAATATCATGTGTACCGTTCACACCCTGGAAGCGCAAAAGAATGAGGCTTTTGCGGAGAATTTACTGGAAATGTTGAATAAAGGCGCCCTGGCCCTGATGGTCTCCATCGGCCACCGCACCGGGCTGTTCGATACGATGAGCCAATTGCCCCCGGCAACCAGCGAACAAATCGCCAAAGCCGCCGGGCTGAATGAGCGCTACGTGCGGGAATGGTTAGGCGCCATGACCGCCGGTGGGGTGGTAGAGTGCTTCCCTTCGCTTTCCAAACCGCTCTTTTCCCTGCCCGCGGCGCACGCCGCCTGCCTCACCCGCGCCGCCGGGGCCGATAACATGGGAGTGTTCGCCCAATATATCGGGGTGCTGGGGTCCGTGGAAGACCGCGTGGTGGAGTGCTTCAAAAACGGCGGCGGGGTCGCTTACCATGAATATAAACGCTTCCACGAAGTGATGGCGGAGGACAGCGGCCAGTCGATCGTTTCCTCGCTGTTCACCGCGGTGCTGCCGCTGGTTCCCGGTCTCACGGAAAGGTTGGCGCGGGGCATCGAGGTGCTGGACATCGGCTGCGGCATGGGGCGCGCTTTGACGCTGATGGCGAAAGCCTATCCCAACAGCCGCTTTGTGGGCTACGACCTCTGCGAAGAGCCGGTCGAGATCGCCCGCGCAGAGGCGGCCAAACAGGGTCTCGCCAACCTGCGCTTCGAGGTGCGCGACCTGACTACCTTCGACGTTGACGCGCCGGAGGATAAATTCGACCTGATCACCTCATTCGACGCCATCCACGACCAGGCTCGCCCCGACCGGGTGCTGGCGGGAATCTCCCGGGCCCTCAAAGCCGACGGGGTTTACCTGATGCAGGATATTGCCGGTTCCAGCGAGGTGCACAACAACCTGGATCATCCCCTGGGAGCGCTGCTTTACACGGTATCGACCATGCACTGCATGACCGTTTCCCTGGCGCAGAACGGCATGGGGCTGGGCGCCATGTGGGGCCGGGAAAAAGCCCTGGTGATGCTGAAGGAAGCGGGGTTCAATCGCGTGGAGATCAAGAACCTCGACCATGACATTCAAAATAATTATTACATTGTGAGCAAAAATTAGACACCGGTAATCCGAATACCCCCAAGAACCACACCATTCAAACCGCCAATGAACGCGAATTTACGCGAACAGGTTTTCAAGATTCAGGCAACAGACGCGTTTCTTTACGTTCACTGGCGGTTGAATTTCAAAGAGGAACCCAACATGATTGCGCAACAATCCATTTCCCGGGAATTTATGATCCGGCTGGAGCAGCAGGAAACTGCGTCCTGGCGCGACTATTACCGGGACGTTCCGGCGCAGGTGGCGGAGTGGCTGGGAGTCAGTTTGCTGGACGCGGGATTCGCCAGCGCCGGGGCGGTTGCCGGCATCGACGTTCTCGCCTTCAATCGCGCCATCGGTTTGGGCATGGAGCAGCCGGCTACGGAAAGCCAGGTGGATGGCATCATCGCCTTCTTCCGCGACGCCGGGGCGCGCCGGTTTTTCGTTCAGCTAAGCCCCCACGCACAGCCCCGGAACCTGCCGGAAATCCTGCAAGCCAAAGGGTTTCAATATTACAATAACTGGGTAAAACTCTTCCGCCGGATCGAGCCGTTGCCGGCGGCGGAAACCCGGTTACCCATCTCCCGCATTGGCGCGGAGCAGGCGGATATATTCGCGGAAATCATCGTCAACGCCTTCGCATGGCCGGAGGCGCTCAAGCCGTTGATCGCGCTTCCGGTGGGGCGGCCGGGCTGGAAGCATTACCTGGCCTGTGAAGCGGAGAAACCGGTTGCCTGCGCGGCGCTGTTTATTCAGGACGAATATGCCGCCTTAGCTTTTGCCGCCACTCTGCCGGAATACCGCGGGCGGGGGGCGCAATCGGGGCTGATCGCCCGCCGTTTCCGCGACGCCGCGGCAGCCGGCTGCCGCTGGATGATCGCCGAAACCGCCGAAGAAACCCCCGGCCGGCCGGTAGCCTCCTACCGCAACATGCTGCGGCATGGTTTTGAGATCGCCTACCGCCGGGCGAATTATATTCTGGTGAGTGGTGAGGGGTAGAATAAATGTGCTGGGGAGGCACTAACGTACCCCTCAATCCTCACCACTCCACCGCTAACCCGCCGAATTGCCCCGCAGAGGTTTTTTTCTTGAAAATTTACCGGGAATCTCTTATAATTTTGCTCTCAACCCCAAACCGGAGGCAAAAATATGATTGCGCGTACCTGGCATGGCGTGGTGCCGGAATCCAAAGCGGCGGAGTATTATCAATACCTGATCCGCACCGGCGTTGCGGATTACCAGGCGACCCCCGGCAACCGGGGGGTGTATATTCTCCAGCGAACCGCAGAGGGGAAAACCCATTTTTTGTTGCTTACTTTCTGGGATTCTTATGAAGCGATTCGAAAATTTGCCGGGGAAGATGTTGAACGGGCGCGTTATTATCCTGAAGACCTGGAGTATCTCCTGGAGTTGGAACCCTTCGTAACGCATTACCAGGTTTCGTACGGGCCGGATCGGCCCGGAACCGAATGATAATACACCCGTAGGCCATACTCATTAAGGGAGGTTTGTTCTTGAGTTCCTTACTTACCCTTAATCCTTCAATCTTTATCCCTTGAACGTTACCTACCCATCAACAAAGGAGGCATAGAGATATGGAAGATAGACAAAAACCACCATCCTGGCTGCCGATGACCCGCCGGAAAATGCTCGGCAGCCTGTTAGTCGGCGCCGGCGCGGTGATGTCCGGTTTCGGCATGAACTCCCTGGGAGAACGCACCAGAGAGCGGGGGAAAATCCTCCTGGATGGCATCCCGGGGATTCCGGCGGGGCTGGAAGAGGCGGTGCGCTTTCCCCTCATCGAGGCGCTGCACGGCCGGCGCGCCCGGCGTTTCTCCCTGGGGGCGGAGATCCCCGACGGCCCGCTTGCCTTCAAATCCAAACACGAAGCGAAGCCGCTGGATGAATTGGAACAGATGCTGGTGCTCACCGCCTGCGCCGGAAACACCGGCTGGCATCACATGATTTACCGCCATGCGCGTTATGCGCCGCATTTGTCGAACTATTCCGCAGCCGCCGGGGGGCGCACGTTCCCCTCCGCGGCCGGCTGGCACACCAGCGACTTTTTTTACACCGATGATAACGGGGTTTATTTCCTGCCCACCCGCGACTCCGGCGCGTTGATCAATAAAGACGAGGAGGGCGCGGTGGATCTGCAAAGCTGGCTGGACGCGCACCGCAAGCGCATCAAAAAATTAGCCGACGGGCGGCTGAATATTCCCCCGGAAGAACCCTATATGGAAGGGCATAACACCTGGTGCGTCAACCGCCCCGGCAGCACCCTGGTTATCCCCGTCGCCGACGTCGCCCAACACTTGATCCTCATTTTCTGTTTCCTGGTTCAGAACGGCTACTGCATCTTCGATGACGTTCACAACCAGCGTATCCCCGGGATGGAAAAATTCAAAGACCTGGTGGACGTGGAAAATCCCTATCCCTTGACTTTCATGGAACAGTACGCCCTCCGGGAAACCACTGCGGAACTGTCTGCCGCCTGTTACGCCGGGATGTTGATGCTGCAGGCAATAGGATTGGGTGGCTGGATGTTCGACGGGATCGATCCCTTTACCATGTTAGGCGCCAGCGGCAACCCGGAGGTTCCCGGGCTGGGTTTCCGCTATGATACCAGCGAACGGTGGGCCTTGCCCAACCCGACCGGCCGGGCGGGCGTATTCGAAGGGTTCTGCCCACCCCACTACCCGGATATGGCTGCGACAGTGGAAGCCGTAGCACAGCGCAAGTTTGGCCCCGGGGGACCCTTTCATTCCCAAACCCCGGGACCCTGGAAGGAAAGCTCGCGGGTGCGCTCCAGCGCCCAGGCACACAGCAAAGAGTTCAAAGCGTGCGTGGCGTTGATGGCGCAATACGTTTATGACCGTTTTGGCAAATTTCCCGGAACCGTGCCCACCCTGAACGTGCTCACCTATCTCCAGGCGCACCATTTGGATCTGGAATTCTACGACCACCACTTTACCGCCGGCGCGTACCTGGAAACCCATGCCCGGCACATGGAGCGCTGGCACGGCGAGCGAAAGAGGTGATGCGGAAAAAGGACAGGGTTTTACGCGTACCGCTACGGCGGGATTTGTATGGTTATGAGAGCGACATCGGATGGAGTGTATAGGTAAGGGGAAACTCGTTGGGATTAAAGCAACCTTCATTGCTTATTAAGCGTATCCGCTCGGTGAACTACACCTTGACGAATTCCCGGCGGCGGATTATTTTTTGAATTTTGTTTTCCAGTTGGCTGGTAGCAGATCGGTGATCTGCTGATAGGGATAATCAGAAATACGGCCGA
>WYBG01000062.1 GCA_011526015.1 Deltaproteobacteria bacterium
TTCCGGCGGTTATTTGAGGCTGGTGAATTCTACAAATGTTGAACACCTCCGGTGTTCGGGAAAGAATCCTGGCTACAAAATGGCTCCATTACCTGTAAATGGAAATTTCAACGTGCGTTTAGTATACTGGATATTTTACGAGGGCATTCACTGATTAAGAATGTCCTAATTGTCAACTATGATGAAACACCCGCGGGTAAACTAGAAGTAAAAATCCGTTGTCGTCTGGTTAAGAATTACCGGTTTCAAGTTTGGTTACACTACGAGTCAGCATTTCAAGATTATGCTTACCAATTATTTACAGACCACCCCCTTTTGCGCTGGGATAATGCACCACATTATCCACATATTTCAACTGCACCCCACCATTTCCACGACGAAAACAACCTGGTAAGTGAGTCACCACTTATCGGAGAGGCACGAAAAGATCTGAAAAAGGTATTGTTCGAAATAGAAGCATGGCTGAATGTTAAAGGAGTTTTAACTCCATAAGCTAACCTGTTGGAAAAAGAACCATACCGCTTTAAGCGTGGTCATCCACCCAGGTCTCCCCATCTACCGCTATTTCTTTTTTCCAGATCGGCACGATTTCTTTTAAGCGGTCGATGATGAACTGGCAGGCTTGAAAGGCGTTCTGGCGGTGGGGGGTGGACACCGCGATCACCACGGCAATTTCCCCGATCTCCAGCCGGCCCACCCGGTGAGAGACCGCCGCCTTGCGCACCTCCCACTTCTTTTTCGCTTCCTCCACGATTTCCTGTATCTTCTTCGCCGCCATTTCCGGGTAGGCTTCGTATTCCAGGCGGTAGATGGGCTTGCCGCGGCTGAAGTTCCGCACCGTGCCGATGAACACCGCCACCGCCCCGCACTCCGGCGCGCAGGCCGCGTCGATGACTTTTTGCACCTCGATTTTTTCCGCGGTTATTTCGATCATGGCCTCAAATCCGGTTAACGTGAAACGTGAAAGCTAAAACGTAATGCGTTACGTGTTACGCATTACGTTTTACGTCCTTAACCCCCGCTCACCGGGGGAATAATGGCCACCTCATCCCCGTCGTGCAAAGGGGCGCCCAGATCCGCGTATTCCATGTTGACCGCCACTAAATAGCTCTTCAACCGGGCAAAGCGGGGGTGGGCGCTTTTCAGTTGATCGATGAGCGCCTGCACCGTGGCGGCCTCCGGCAGTTCCAGGGCCATCTCGCTGCGCCCGGTTAGCTCCCGGCCCAGGGCAAAAAATTTTACAGTCACGTTCATAATCAATCCTGTTCAGGCTATCTTTTGGCGATCATTTTCTGTAAAGCGGGCAGGTAACTTCGCTCCACTCTTAAGGTAGCTCCGGCGCTATCGAACAGTTGCAGGGTATATTTCCTCCATGGGGAGCGCCTTACTGTTCGAACCCGGCCCGGGGCCACCAGGCAATCCCGGTGAATGCGGCAGAAATGCTGCGGATCGAGCATTTCCGCCAACTCCTCAATGGAGGCGGGGTAGCCAAATTCCTCCCCCAGGGCGCCCAGGAGCGCGCCGCCAGGGGTTGCTTTGATATAGTGAACATTTGCGACAGGAAGAAAGCGCAGGGTATCGCCGTCGTTGATAATGAAGCGGTTCAAATATTGAGGGGCCGGTTCCGCGGAGCGCAATGCCGCTAACAGCCGCGCCTGCACCCGCTGGTTGCGCTGTTGGGTGCGCTGCAGCGTTCTGGCAAACTCCTCCCGGGAGATCGGTTTCAACAGATACTCAATCGCATTTCGCTCCAATACCGCAATCAGGGGGAGATGGCCGGTGGTAATCAGCAAGACCAGCGGGTGATAGGAAATCCGTTCCAGGGTTTCCAGACCCCCGAACCCCGGCAGTTGCAGGTCCAGCAGCAGCAAATCCGGTTTCAGCCCTTCGATGATGCGGAGTGCGGTTTTATCGTCTTCCGCTTCCCCGATCACCTGGATATCCGGAAAATCTTTATTCAGAAGAAATTTGGCGCGTTCCAGGGAGTGGTTTTCCCCCAGCGCAGCAATTGCGCGGATCATCTTATGAACCTGTTTATGGTTAATTGCCAATTGCCAATTAGCAATTGCCAATTGGCAATTAAATATTGCAGAAATAAAATTCAGGAACTAATTCTCAAGTCTTCCGCCCTTGAGAATCTAAAACAGCAGAACGCTTTACTTACACTTGCTCCCCGCTAACCGCCTCGCTCGTTTCTATTTGTTCCGCCAGTTGCGGCGGGCTTTCCCAGGGCAATTCCATGCTCACTTGCGAGCCTCCTCCCGGCAGGCTGGCAATACTGAATTTCGCTTTGTCTCCGTAGGCCATTTTCAGCAATTCCCGCACGCTGAAGATTCCGAAGCCCTCTTCCGCGCTTTTTCGCATGCTGCCCATCCCATTGTCGCGGATGTGAATGAAAATCGCATTCGCCACCTGGTGCACGCCCACAAACACCTTGATCCCTTTTTTCTGGGAAAAAACTCCCTGGTGGATGGTGCTTTCCACGCCATTGGCAATAATAAAAGGAGGAATCTTATATCCCAGCACCTTCTCTTCCGCGGAGATGTCGAATTCCAGCCGGCCGTCCAAACGAATTTTTTCGATTTCCAGGTATTCCCGCACCAGGCGCAGCTCCTCTTCCAGGGGGATGAATTGATCGTGCGTGAGGGTGAGCACTTTCCGGTATATGCCGGAGAGGTTGAGCAGAAGGTGCTCGACTTTTTGAGGTTGTTCGTACAACAGGTTGAGAATGGCATTCAAGGTATTCAACAGAAAATGAGGGTTTAAACGCGCTTGCAGGATCGCCAGCTTAGACTCTAATTCCAACCGCTGCCACTGTTCGCGTTCCCGGATGTTCCTCTCCACGCCGGCCTTCGCCCGCTCCAGCAGGAGCAACAAGGTATAGGCGCCGGCGATGAGAAAAACGAAAATCAGGTTGACGATCAGGAATAAAATATGGCGGCTTTCCAGGGCATGGGCTATCTCCAGATTACAGATTTGATTGACCACCCCCCGGCCGGCAAACACCCCGGCGCCAACCGCTATGACAGCGATGACCGCGCCGAAAAGAAGGTTGACCGCAGTGCGATTGATCCGGCGCCCCAGGATGGCGTCATACAAAAGCCACAATATGCTGCCCAGCAATCCGGCGGAGTTGGTAATGGTAAGGCCGAGGAGCAGGAAATGCAGGTAGCCGTGAAAATCCGTATTAGCCAGCGGGCCCAGCAAAGCGATCAGCAACCCGGTAATCTCCCACGCAATGACCCCTGCAAACCAGTTCGTTCTGCTCATGGCGAGCGCCGTCTCCTACTTTTTTGCATTCAATAATCGGAAAGAATGTAAGCATAAATGCGCCACTGCGAATAATTATTTCTTTATTTGGCGGCGGTTTGCCATACGCCGCCCGCCGCCCGGGAGATTCATCAAAGCCAAAACCGTTCCCGCAAATGTTCGGGAATGAGCGGGCAAAGTTGCCCCGGCCGCCCGAAAATTCGGTAGCGGATGGCGGCGATGAAGCGATAGGCGCGGTCGCGCAGGAATTCCGGAATCCAGTCGAGCAAGGTTCCTGAAATTCGCCAGATGCCTCCTAACCGCTTCAGAATATAAACGGCGGCCGCTGAATGGGCCAGCACCTCTCCTCCGGCAGTTCGCAGGACGATACTGTCGGGAAGGGTTTGGCGGGTTTGTTCGGAGAAGGTTTTGCGGAAAAAATGCCCTTGCAGGGGAGCAAACCGGAAGACGGCCTGCCGGTCTTTCGCCAGAATAAAGCGCACCGCGCGGTGGCACAATCCGCAGTGTCCGTCGTAAAACACGATGTCAAAATTTTCCGAGTTCAACGCACAAGGCTCTATCATCTAAAATAAATCGCCAGCAGGCCCACTACCATATCCGCTTTCAGCAGGGCGCTGAGAAAGCCGAGGCGGCGGCTGGTGGTATTCTTCAACAGGCTGATGAGGGTGTAGAAAATAACCGGGTACAGCCCGGCGGCAACAATGATAAAGTAAACCGGGCCGTACCAGCCCATCGCGAAGGGCAAAAGTGTTAATGCCATTAGAGTGATGAAATTTACCCACACCAGCGCAATGGCCGGGCGCATTCCAAAGCGGATGGGGAAGGTCCTGGCGTGGTGAACGCTGTCTCCCCGCACGTCCTCCATGTCTTTGATGATTTCCCGCCCGAAGTGAAAGAAAAAGGCAAACGCCGCCGGGATCAGCGTCTGCGCGGGGCGGTTCACGGCGGTTCCCCCGTAGAAAAAGGCCGCGGCGGTGGTCAGGCTCACCGCGAAGTTGCCCCACAGCACCGTGCGCTTCAAAAAAGCAGCGTAAAGATAGGTGAGGAGGGAGAAAAAAGCGGCAATGAGAAACATCGGCGGGGAGATGAGGGAAGCCAGGAGGTTTCCCAGGGCAAATTCCGCCAGGGCCGCTGCCCGTGCGGCCGCGGGAGAAATTTTTCCCGCCGGAAGGGGGCGGCGCGGCTTGTTGATGCGGTCGATCTCGAGGTCATAAAAATCGTTGATGGTGTTCGCTGCGGCAGCGATCAGGCCGGCGGAAATGCAGGCCAGCAGCACCGCCCGCAGCGGCTGCAAAGTACCGGTAATGAAAGCAGCGATAAATACCGAGAGGAGGGTAATCGCCACGTTGACCGGGCGCGAAAGCTGGATAAGGGTTTGTAATCGGCTAAAAAAAGTCATTGTACCACTTCTCATTAGTTTTGCGTTTTTTACGCCAACGGCGTTACACATCACAGCCCAGGGTTCTCCCGGCTTTCGGGGAGAACCCTGGGTATAAAAACACACCTAAACCGATAAAACCCTGAAAGGGTTTCACAA
>WYBG01000478.1 GCA_011526015.1 Deltaproteobacteria bacterium
GGTAGTCCTAAACGATTAATGCTCTTCTCCGGGGCGTTATGTCATTCCCACGAAAGTGGGAATCCATAAGTGCTTTGAAAAGAGTAGATTCCCGTTTTCACGGGAATGACAGTTCTAGACTCGGATTTAATGAGAGCATTACCTTTTTAGTACTACCTTATTTTGCACTGTCGGTGCAGAATAAATTCTGCACTCCAGGCCCTTTTCTTATATCGTATTTAACTTCGTCACCCATAACTAAATCAGCTATGTCACACAACCCCGCATTCCACCTCCTCACCGGCCCCGCCGGGGAGTATTACTATTTCAAGAACGAAATCATCGAGCGCATCCGCCGGCAGCCGGGGCTGGAGTACGATTTCATCTATTTTCTCCCGGTGCGGCGGGCAGTGCGCTATTTCAAGGAGCAGCTGATCGACCTGGCCGACCGGCAGGCGCTGGCCGATCCCCCGGTGTACACCTTTTACCAGTTCATGGTAGAGCTGTACCAGCAACTGCCGGGGGCGCGCAAGGTGATCTCCAATACCATGCGCTTGTTCCTGGTGGAAGAGGCGCTGAAGAAAAACGCCGCTAACCTGCAATTCTTCTCCCCCGCCAGCATCCGGCGCCGGGGTTTGATCCACAAAGTGGATGAGCTGTTGGAAGAGCTGCGCGAATACGGCTACGACGCCGCCGGGCTGGCCGGTTCCCTGCAAGAGGAAGACGAAGACGACCGCGTTCGCATCCAGGATTTCTCCCTGCTCATCAGCGGGTTCGAAGAAGCGCTGGGTCAGCGGTTGATCGACGAGGCGGGGGCCATCCAGGCCGTCATCGCACGGTTGGATGAAGCGTTCTGGCGCAAACGCTTTCCCCGGGTCGATACGGTGTACCTCAGCGGCTACGGCCTGTTCAGCCGCCCCATGGTGGAATTTTTCCGGCGCATCCAGAACGTTTGCTCCGTCAAAATCAAATTAGATTACCTGCCGGAAAATCACGAGATGTTCGAGCACATCGACCCCGCTTACGAGGCGTTGAGAAACCTGCACCCGGTGGAGATTCAGCTCGGCCAGCCGGAAGCCTGGGAGCGGCAGTTGTTCCGCAAAAGCGGGGCGGAATTCGCGCAAACGGAGATCAAAAAGGACATCCTCATCCAGCCGCTCAACAGCCGCAGCGAAGAAGTGGCCTTCATCGCCAATTACGTCAAACGGCTGCACCATCACCTCAAGATTCCCCTGCACAAAATCGGGATCACTTTTCCCTCTTTGGAGCAATACGCGCCCCTGGTACATGAAATCTTCCCCCGCTACGGCCTGCCGGACACCGGGCTGCCCTACAACCTCTCCACCGGCTTCCAACTGAGCCAGTCGCCGCTGATCCGCAGTTTCCTGCTGCTGTTAGAGGTTCCCCTGCAAGGCTTCGAGGCCAAAAAACTGCTGCAACTGCTCAGCTCGCCCTTTTTTAACCCGCCCCGGGCGCAGCGGGTGGAGGCTTCCGCGGTCAAGGTGATTGCCCGGGAGCTGCGCCTGAACTATTTTCATGGGAAATGGGGGGAAGATTTACAGAAATACCGCGAATTGTTACAGCGCCAGCTAACCGAAAGCGCGGAAGACGACGATTTCGACCGCCAGCGCTGCGAGGAGCTGATCGAAACCTTCGCCGCCGCCGCGCCGAAGCTGCAAACCCTGTTGGAGGGGTTGAAAGCGCTGGAGCAAAAGCAGCCCGCGGCGGATTTCCGGGAGCAGTATCTGAGCCTGTTAGACCGCTACGGTTTTCTGAACTGGTATAAAAACGAGAGCGAGGCATTGACGCCGCAGGAGAGGGAGCGGGAATACCGCGCTTTCAATCGCTTCATTAAGGTGCTGGACCAGTTTAGCTGGATTATGACCAATCTGCACGGGGAGCGCAAGCTGGCCCTGAAGGAGCTGCACCAATACCTGAGCTTGCTGGTCTCCCAGGCTACTTACAATTTGCGGGAGTGGGCCAATTACGGCTTGCAGATCATGCCCCGCCTGGAAATTCTTTCCACGGAGCCGCAGGCGCTCATCTTCGGCGGCATGGTGGAAGGGGAGTTTCCCCGCCCCTACACCCACGACGTATTTTTCAATGATGAAAAACGCAAGCAGATGGGGCTGGCGGCCACGGAAGATTTGCTGGCGCAGGATCGCTACCTGCTCTATCAACTGCTCGGCTCCGGAGCGGAACGGTTAGTATTCACTTACCCGCGCTTCCAGAAAGAGGCCGCCAAAGTGCCCTCCAACTTTTTGAACGTGCTGGCCGACCAGGTGAAGGTGCGCTGGCGGAAATCAGCCCCCTCCCCGCGATTCCTGCAAAACCGCCAGGACTTGCTGGAGCAGGTCGCCCGCCGGATTCCCCCGGGCATTAAGCCTGCGGATCAGCGCAATTTCCGCAGATGGATTTTGCTGCATCAAAACGAGCAGCCGGAGAAAATCGCCCTGCTCCCCGGTTGGCTGCAGCAGGTGCGCAGCAACGCCGGCAAGCGCCGCCGCGATCAGTTTGGAGAGTACGAAGGGATGTTGGGCGCTTACCCGGAAATCATCCGCGAGCTGCGGGAACGCTTCGGGGAGGGGCCTTTCTCCATCACCCGCCTGGAAACCTACGCCTTTTGCCCGATCCGCTTCTTTTTCCAATATCTTTTACGGTTAGAAGAGGAACCGGAGATAGAACCGGGACTTACACCCCTGGAGCGGGGGCAGCTGGTGCACCAGACCCTGTTCCGTTTCTATCGCGCCCTGAAGGAGCGCCGGCAAGAGCGCCGCCCCTCGGAAGAAGCGGCGCTGCTGAAACAGATCGCAGAGGAAGAATTCGCTCGCCTGCCCTTCCAGGGAATCTTGTTCGAGCTGGAGCGGGAAAAATATTTCGGATCGGCGCAGCATCCCGGGGTGTGGGCGCAGTTTTTGAAGGAGGAAGAAGAATCCATCGGCAATTTACAATTCTACCCGGAATATTTCGAAGTGGCCTTTGGGCGGGCGGGGCGGAAAAGCGAGCAGGATCCCATCTCCATTGAGGAGCCGCTCACCCTGGAGCGCGAGGGGAAAACGGTGCAGATTACCGGCAAGGTGGACCGGGTGGATTTGAACGAATTTGGCCAGGCGCTGTTGTTAGATTATAAAACCGGTTCCGCGATCAGCCACGTGAAAGAGATGCTGGCCGGAACCGCCCTGCAGCTTCCGGTGTACGCCGCGGCGCTGCCTAAGCTGTTGCAGCGCGGACAATCCGAACCGGCAGTGGAGCCGGTGATGCTCGCCATCTACCAGGTCAAAGATGAGGAGAACTGCCGGCGCGTGGCGGTGGCTTTCGACCGCACCGCGGGGTTGAACATCAAAACCGGAAACAATCCGGCGGCGCTGCCCAACAAGAAGATCGTCGATGAAGAGGGCCGGGAGCTCACCCTGGGGGAGCTGATCGACCGCTCCGAAGCGCAGGTATTTGCCGGCGTGGAGAAAATTCGCCAGGGCGAATTCCGCCACACCGCCTATCCCGACGCCCCGGCCTGCGAGAGCTACTGCGAATTCCGGCGCATGTGCCGGAAGGACGTGGGGAAGTTGTTAGGCGCAAAAGGCGCGACGCGCTTTTAAAGTGCCAAAAGGATCTTTAGCCTTTGATAACCTTAGTAAAGGAGGGAATATGGGTCGTCAAAAACAAGATGCCAAAACATTTATTTTGCCACATACGAAAGCCAAATTAGACCTATATGAAATTTATCTTAGGGTTGCTGATTTAATTACTTCCCGATTTTAGAATTTTGGCATTATCTTTGATGTATTTGGGTCAAAGTCGAACTAAACTGGCATAAACATGAAACCTCCACCCTATACTCCGGAATTGGAAGA
>WYBG01000479.1 GCA_011526015.1 Deltaproteobacteria bacterium
AGCCGTCGGGGTTGAGGCTGCGGGTGGCGAAGTGGCAGTTCATGGCCCGCCCGCCGGTCGCCGGCTCCGCTTCCACGTCTGCGTGGGCGTAAAGCTGGGCGAAAAATTCCGGGAGGGTATGCACGCCCAGGGCGAACATCAGGGTCTGGTCGCGGTAGTAGCCGGAGCGGAAATCCCCTTTGCGGAAGGCTTTGGCCATGGCCACCTGGGGAACCTCTTTCCCGTCCCCGAAAATGCCGAACTTGGCTTTCCCGCCCATCACCTCCTTGCGGCCTAAGAGGCTGGCCTGGCGGCTGCGGAAGCAGAGGCGGTAATCTTCGAGGATCTGCCCGGCAGTGAGTTGGATATATTTTAACCGAACCGTGTCTTTTTTCGCGGCCCCGGTTTTGCCGGGGGTTTTTGAGGTTCGATCTTTGGCGGTTTTCATGGGTCCCGTTTTCTTCGTGGGTGCGGATTTCATTCCAGGTCTCCTGTCCTTAAAAGCGGGAAAAAATTCCCTGCGATCCGGTTAAATGTTCTGTTCAAAATGCCACAAAATACATTTCCGCCGTTCAGAAGCAAAGTTTAAAAATTTTCGTTACTATTCGCCACGAATTTCCACGAATGCACACGAAAGGCTTTGCATTATAATGGCATTGGGAATTCATCTTTTCCCGGAAAGGATGATTTACTCCGAAAGGATGGATTTCCATTAACTGCACTTAAGCTATCAATAGCCTGGCGGTTTAGAGCCCATATTTGTGTTCATCCGTGTTCATTGGTGGCTGAATAGTTACAAATTTTCGATGAAGTGCGAGGAGCATCCCGGTTCACTGCTGATTAGCAAAAAAAAGGGCTGCCGAAGCGCCGGCAGCCCCGTAAAATAATTCCCGTAACGGGAAAGCTTTATTTACTGATGTTAGGCAGAACAATCTCGTTCCACCGGTCTCCGGTGGAACGCACTGCGCGATGCTCTGCATCGCGTCATGTTACGACTCGGCGCAGAGCGCCATCAACGACGTTCACCCCGACCCGTCGGGGTGAACGAGTCGTAAATGCGTAACATCAGTTATTTAGACGGAGTGTCATGCAATTAGGAGGGAGAGTCGTGCAATCCCCTAAAGCTCTTTCAGAAGCGCCAGCCACCTCGCCCAGCCGGCCTCCCGGGCTTTTTTATTCGCTTCGGTCGCGTCAGCGGCCTCCCCGGCGCGCATGAATCCATGCCCGGCGTTTTCGTAAATAACCGGCTCGAAAATCTTGCCGGCTTCTTGCATCAGTTTGGTTATGTCGGGCAGCGAGGCATTTACCCGGGCGTCATTGCCGCCGTAGAATCCATAAACCGGGCATGATATCCGGCCTACTTCTTCTTTGCTGCCCGGGGGAGCGCCGTAAAATACATAAGCGGCGGAGAGGCCGGAACGCTTCGCTGCGAAAAGAAAGGTCTGCTGGCCGCCCCAGCAAAACCCGCCCACGGCTATTTTTCCGTTTGCCGCAGGGAGTTTCGCCACGTAATCGAATACCGCACTCAGGTCTGCGGTAATTTGTTCCTGGGGTAACTGGTAAATCGCTTCCCTGGCGGCGTTTGGATCGGGAAAATCATTGGTATTGCCGCCTTCGGGCACCATACCGCTCAGTAAATCCGGGGCGATGGAGATATAGCCTTGCTCCGCTAACTGGTCGGCCACGCTGCAAATCCAGTCGGTCAAACCCCGGTTTTCATGAATGACGATTACCGCGGTCGCCTTCTCTTTTATTTCCGGGTAAACCAGGAACGCCTGAACGGCCCGCTCGCCGTGTTGAATCGAAACCCATTCATGGTGGCGAGGCGATTCGTTCAACCGCTGCCGGGAGGGGTCCTGGGCGAAAACCGGCTTGCATAGAAACGGCAGTGACAGCGCCAGCAAGATATATTTCCCGCTACGGATTAATTTTCTATTCATAACGTTTTATCCTCCATTTTCAGGTTAGTGATGCGCCAGGCTAAAGTAGAAATAATCCCCCAAAGATGCAACCTCCAATGCAATCACAGCGCTCCGACCTTTTTGCCGACAAAAAAAGGGCTGCCGAAACCCGGCAGCCCCGTAAAACCACGTGCAAAATCCTCACTTCCCTGCGCCATTCAAACGCTAAGCGCCGGCAAACTCCGTCATATTGCGCATCTCCGGTTGATAAAATGCCAGTACAATATCCTCATTGGGAACACCCGCGGTTAATAATTCCGTAGCAATCCCGTCTTCCGTCCAGTCCTGCTCAATCCAGATTTGGCCTTGATAGATACGCAGGTGCAAGGTGACCCCATAAATCCGCCGCTCTTTCGACCAACCGGTTTGCAACCAGAGATAATTATCTCGTTCTTCATCGAAGACCAGGTGGGTTTCGACTCCCGGTTCCGGGTCGCGAGAGATTAACTCCGCGTATTTAGTTAATAAACGTTTAATTAACTGGCGATAACCGGTTATTTTGTCCATTTTACAATTTCCTCTGTGTTTATATCGACCACTATCAAAGGCAATTGATATCGTTGAACGATCCATTGAATGGCTTTTTGCCCAAACAAACTTTCATAAGCGGCGCTGCTGATGCCCAAATACAGTTCCCGCTCCGGCGCCACCAATTCCAGAAAACCACGGTAAAGATCATATTGTCCCAGGGCAATTTTCATATCCTGAATCGGCGAACGGCCTACAAAGCTTTTGACTTCCACCACAATTTGTCTGCCGGATAATTCCGCCGCAAGCGCGCGCTCCGCTCCAAGATCTGCAAACAGCGCTACCTCTTCATACCGGATGACATAAGGATCATGGGTAATGATCCAACCGTCTTTGATAAGGGCATTTTTAACCGCTTCGTGAATGATATCGATCGTTGCCATTGCGCACTTTCCCATTATCGAGCGACTACCCTAAAATATCCCTTTTTCAATAAAAATGCAATTATCAATTTGAGAAATGCAATCACAGCGCTCCGACCTTTTTGCCGACAAAAAAGGGCTGCCGAAACCCGGCAGCCCCTAAAAATGGTCCCCATTATGAGGAAGCGTTATTTAACGGGAGCTCGTTTGATCTTCATTTTGAGCTTCATTTTCAGTTTCATTCATTTCCTCTGAATTAATTCGACATACCACGTTTAATTCCAAGACCTCAAAGGTTTCAAAAACCTTTGAGGTCTATGGTTAACAAAGGGGCGGGGAAGATATATCCCGCTTACACGGCTGACAAGGGGAAAAAAATTTTGCCGCTTCGGGATTGCCGGCTTTTCTTTACCGGTTTTCAAGAATATATCCTCTCACGTTTCCGATGCTACCCCGCGCCACAGTAACGCGCGAAAAAGGAATACCCCCATCACTACACCGAGGGCGTCTGCAATCAGGTCGTACAGATCGCTCACCCGGCCGGGCACGAAATACTGGTGCAATTCGTCGCTCACGCCAAATAATATCCCCGCGACCAGGGTCGCCAGAATATATTTTCCCCGCAATCCGGGGAAACGGGATTGGAAGAAAAAAGCCCGGGCGAATAAAAAACCGATCGCCGCATAGGCGAGAAAGTGCTCGAATTTGTCTTCAAACCGGAAACCCATTTGCGGGAGGTTGTCGCCGGGGATGGAGGATAATATGAAGATCAACAGCGCCCAGGCAAGAGCCGGCCCCTGGTAGATCCAAAAATTGTATGAGCTTTTTATGTTGCGCATCATTCGATTACTCCTTTTTTGCACCTTCCTGCGTTATGAATACGGTTGAGCGCCCAATATAGAGAGATTTGCAGGGAGTAAAAGTGAGCTAAGGTAAATAAGTGCCTAAAATGCCTAAAGTGAGCGAAAGTGACTAAAGTTAAGTTGGTTGGCGCGGGCAATAAGCGCCATACGGGCGTTTGCAGAGCAGGCTAAAGCCTGGCAATCTTCCTCATGAAATTCAATTCACTTTAGTCACTTTAGATCACTTTAGTCACTTCATCTCACTTCCTTTTCCTGGCTCCCAGCGCCTGGGCGTGGGTAATAATGGATTTGCCGAATTTTTCCTGAATCTGGTCCATCACTTTTTCCAGGCGCACTTTGCGCTCGTTTTCCAGGTCCCAGAAGCTGGTTTGCATTCCTTTTTCGCTAACCAGCTGGCTAAGCCCCACCCCGATCAGGCGCACCGGCCTGGGAGGGTCGGTTTCTTTGACGCCGGTTTTGTCGAATTGTTCGAATAACGACTTACTGACCGTGAAAATCTCGTCGGTTAAATTGGTGTAGTGGGACAGGGTTTTATGACGGGTAAAGGTGGAAAAATCCTGGAAGCGCAATTTGAGTTGCACGGTTTTGCCCCGCAGCCCATATTTGCGCAAGCGGGAACCGACCTTCTCCGCCAGCGCCAGCAGGGTGCTCAACAGCAGTTCCCGGTCGGTCTGATCGACCTCGAAGGTGGTTTCGTGGCTAACGGATTTGATCTCCTCCTCTTCGTGCACCTCCCGCTCGTCGATGCCCCGGGCCATGCGGAAGAGGTGCTCCCCCATCACCCCGAATTTTTGTTCCAGAACCTCGAGGGGATATTCCCGCAAATCGCGCACGGTGCGAATTCCCATCCGCAAGAGGGTCTCCATGGATTTTTTACCCACCCCCCATAATTTGCTTGCCGGCAGCGGATCCAGAAATTCCTGCACGTTTTCCGGCGCAATAATGGTCAATCCATCGGGTTTTTGCATATCGGAAGCAATTTTTGCCACGCTTTTGGAGGGCGCAATCCCCACCGAGGCGGTTAGCCCGGTTCCGGCGTGTACCCGGCGCTTGATCTCCTCGCCTAATTTCTGGATCGAGCCGAACAGGTGTACGCTGCCGGTCACGTCCAGAAATGCTTCGTCAATGCTAACCGGCTGAATCTGGGGCGAAAAGTGGTTGAGAATTTCAAATACTTTGCGGGAGTACTGGGAGTAGAGTTTGCCATTGGGCGGGATATAGATTCCCTGCGGGCAGAGGCGGTACGCCTCGGAAATGGGCATGGCCGAGTGCACTCCAAAGACCCGGGCTTCGTAGGAGGCGGTGGACACCACTCCCCTCCCCTTTCCGCCTTTGGGATCCGCCCCCACGATCACCGGCTTGCCGCGCAACTCCGGGCGCAGCAATTGTTCTACGGCGGCAAAGAAAGCGTCCATGTCCACGTGGACAATTACCCGTTTCCAGCCGCCGGGCGGGCGGGCCGGCGTCCCTGTGAGGGTAGGATTCATCGAAGTGCAAATAAGATGACAAACACACTGATTACTACGGCGATGGCCAGGTTTCGCCTCAACCGCTTTTTTTGATCCTCAGTTTGGGTAATATTGGTCTCATCTCCGACCCGCATGCTGGTAACCGGAATGCTCAGGGAGCCTTTCAGGCGATAGCGGTGATATTCACCGGCAATACCGGGGGCGGGGAACTCGAATTCGGTATCAAAAGAGCCTGCAACCCCTTCGCCGCCTTCCATCGGCTTCAGGTTGAAAACACCGTTTTGTTGCCGGGAATAGAGTTTTTCGGGAGTCAGGCTTCCGTTGGCATAGAGGAAGGCGTTAGAATCGGCATCGTTAAATGTCAATTGTTCGAAGAGGGTATCTCCCAGATTAAAATAGACGTCATACGCGGGTAGATGCGCCGCAGCGGTATCGACAGGGAAAGCCAGGAGCAGGTGCAACACGAAATTAGTTCCCTGGCGCAACTGCGGCGAATACAGCATGCGGGTATCGGGAGCCGATTTGACCAAAACGGTGGTATCATAATCAATGGCGACGCTTTCATAGAACACCGCGCTTTTTGCGACGAATCGTTGTTCCGGCTGGTCATCGATCTGCACGGTTACTTCTCCGAAATTCCCGGTCTCGGCATTCAGCGCCGCCACCATTCCCGCCAGCGCGGTTATTACATAAATCAAGCATCGTTTTCTCATTATGAGCCTCAGTATAGATGTATGGTAAATGGTTGGAGGGTTACATGGTTGCCCTGCTTTCACATCTTTTTTCAACCATGATTCACTACCGTGCACTTTTTGATTTTGTTGCTCAAAGAGTGTCATTCCCGCATGTTCCCCGCTTAATACCTGCGGGGACAAGCTTTAGCGGGAATCCATATCCGCCAGGCTTCATGGATGCCCGATTAAACTTGTGCCCGCATGTTTTAAGCGGGTAGCGTTCGGGCATGACAAACTCAGCGAAATTGTTCCATTTGAAAAAAGTGCACGGCAATGAAAACCATGAAACCATTTGGCAATCCAACCATTATTTTTTCTGCGTCTGCGACCGGATCGCATCCATGCGGCTGCGCACTTCCGGGTCCGGCTCCGGGGTATGGTCCAGGTATAATTGATAATATCGCCCTGCCTGCGCCAGATCGTTTTCCCGTTCCGCCAGAAACCCCAGGTAGCGATAAGCCGGCCAGTATTCCGGGGCCTGCCGGATGAGCGTTGCCAGCCGGAGTTTGCTTTCTGGAAAATTTTCCCGGCTATAATTCAAAACGCCGGCTTCGAAAAGAATATCCGTATTCAGGCTGTCAATTTTTAAAGCGATGGAGAGTTGCTCGCCGGCTGCTTCCGGTTTTTCGACGATTAAAAAATAGCGCGCCCGGTAGAGATAAACTTCCGCATCGTCATCCCGAACGTCCGCCGCGGAGTTCAGGTAGGTAAGGGCGTCGTTGTATTCTCCCAATTGGAATTTTGCAATTCCCAGGGATTTCAACGCGGTTTCATCTCCCGGAACCGCACTTATATATTGTTGTAGCGGAGAAATGGCTTTGGGGTATTCTTTCATGCGAAAATAGGTCAATCCCAACCATTTCCAGGCCAGCGGATTCGGGTTGGCGGCTATTTTCCGGTAAGCGAATAAATGATCGAGCGCAAGGGGATATTTATTCATGTGATAGTAGGTCTCGCCTAATCGCAAGTGAATGTCGGCTGAATCCGGGTAATGCTGCACCGCTTTCTTCAAATAAAAGGCGGCATTTTCGTATTTATGAGCGAACAGGCAGACCCTCCCGAGCCGCAGCCATACTTCCGGGTAGTAGCTGCGGTAGGCCAGGCATTTTTCGTACGCGGCGATCGCGGAATCCACCTGGCCGGTCTCTTCCCACACCCAGCCTTTTACCTGGTAAAAATTGGCATAGCCGGGATTGTAATTAATGGCTGAGTCCAGGTGAGCCAACGCGCCCTGCAAATCGCCTTCTGCGATATCTTTCTCCGCTTCGTAATAAAACAAAAAAGCGGTCTTGGGATTTTCTTCCCGGGGCTTTTTAGGGCCGGAAGCGCTGCAATACCAGAGGAAGAGGCAAAAAAAGCATAGCGCAAAAGACTTTGCAGTCATAAAGGATAAAGGATTCAATCTCCACACCTGCCGCCATTTAGGCCGTACCGACAAAAGGGTAGGCGCGCGAAGTATAAACAAATATTACTTCAAATTCAAAATGTTATCAAAAATGTTCCCCACCGACCAGGCGGTCACCCCGGGTTTGAAAAGCCCGGCATATTCCCGGGCCAGGGCAATGTCGCGGCCCAGGTCAAGGGAATCCTGGTCCACGGCGTAGAACCAGCGTTTTTTCATGATTCGCCGGGCCAGGCTGGCCTGCTCGGTCTGTCCCGGGGTGGGAATCAACAAGGCTTTTTTGCCCAATTCCGCCAATTCCATCAAGGTGGAATAACCCGGTCGGGAGACGATCAGTTCCGCGCAGTTGAAAAACCGGTTCATTTCCCGCCGGGGAAGATGGGTATAAACCCGGAGATCGGGAGTTTCCCGCAGCGTCCCGCTCGCCTCGCTTTTTCCCAGCACCAGCACTTTTTTGCCGGGAACTGTTTCGATCTGCTGCAGGATTTTCTGTTCCAACAGGGTTCGCTGGGGTTCGGGGCCGGAAATGGAGACCAACACGTCCAACGATTCGTTGCACTCCTGCCGGGTAATGCTGGAGAGAATCCCCCCATAGGCGTAGCGTTCTGCGCTTCCGGGGGGCAAACGGCTCAACTCCCCGCTCAATAAACCGCCGGCGCCGCCGGGCAGGTCGGGAATAATAACTTTTCGATAGTTTCGATGGAACCGGATGTTAAACCGGGCGCCCAGGGGGGCCAGGAAGTTCAACCCGGGGGGCATGGCAAAATAAATCTGGTGGGAGATAAAATAGGATGGAACCCGTTGGTGATACATTCCATAGCAATGGTCGCTGATGATCAGATCGGGGGAGAACTCATTTACGATTTTTTCGCAGCAGCGCTGCTCCTCCCGGATGGTTTGCAATAGACCGGGCATTTGAAAAGCCAGTTTGGGCAGCAAGGTGCGGCGGCGGCGGGTATATTCGATCTGGTAGTCGGGAGTTACCCGGAAAGCGGTATCGGGAAGCTCGAGTTTCAGGAATTCCAGGGCGCGGCCGTTGCTGCCCAGGAGCACTTCCCATCCTCGCCGCAGAAATTCCCGGATCAACGGCAGGCTTCGAGTCGCGTGCCCCAGGCCCATGTTCAGAACCGCGTAGAATACCCTGCCGGATTTCATTCTTTCTGCTCCCGGAAGGATGAATGCTCTTGAACCTTCAGAATCCAGTCCGCGACCAGGCCGGAAACGTCCTGCAATATTTCCTGGTAACTTTTCGCCGGGCGGATCAATACCTGGTAGCTATGATCGCCGCCTTCGATCCAGTGCAAGGTAACGCGGTCGCGCAGGCCGCCGAGGGCGATTTGGAGCAGGTCCATCCGGGCGAAGGCGTCGCGGGTTCCCTGGACGAATAACATGGGAAGTTGCAGGGGATGAAGGTATTCATCGCGCAGTTGGTCGAATTTTCCCGGGGGATGGAGAGGATAGCCCAGGAAGACCAGGCCGGTGATGTGGGAAAAATCGCCGGCAATCATGGTGGCGATGCGCCCGCCCATGCTCTTACCGCCGATGAAGAGGCTACTGAACTGCAAATGCTCCGTCACCCAGCGAATCACCAGCTTCCAGGAGTCTTCCAGGATTTCGGAGCGGTCGGGGACCTGGCGGCGGGCAACTTTGTAGGGAAAATTGAAGCGCGCCACCTGGACGCCGTGATTTTGCACGCCTTCACTGATGATGTTCAAAAAGGGAGAATTCATGTCATTGCCGGAGCCATGCGCCAGCACCAGCAACGGGCGATCCGCCCGAATATTTTCCGGCGTCAAAATTTCCACCTTGCGGGCCGGATCAAGAAGAATAACTTCGTTTGGCATCGCTGGTTCTCCGTTTTGGGTGTCTGATGCTGGATACTCGATGCTCGATGCTGGATGCTCGATGTTCGATGTTCGATGCTCGATGCTCGATACTCGATGCTGGATACTCGATACTCGATACTCGATGCTGGATGCTGGATGCTCGATTCTCGATGCTGAATTCTTGATCAACCTTTTATTCCAGAGTATTGAACGTCCATCGAGCATCGAACATCGAGCATCGAACATCGAGTATCGAGTATCCAGCATCGAGTATCGAGTATCCAGCATCGATTACCCCCTTCAGCCGGAACCGGAGCGGCGTTTTTTGGCATAATTATAAGCGGTGATGGCGGAGATAACGTGGCAAATCCACCCCAGCATCCCGCCGGAACCGATCCACAGACCCGGGGTAATAATCAACCAGAAAAGCCCCCGCAAAAAAGCGCCGTTAAAAAACTGTCCCACCCCGGGAATGAGCAAGCTGAGCACCGCCGCCACTCCCGGCTCCCGGTAACGCCGCGCAGTATCGTTCGCCGTCGCATTCATCTGCGGAATTTCCTTTGTCAAGTTAGTAACTGATGTTACGCATTTTGCCACATGGTTCGATAAACTCACCATGCAAAAGACACAGAGAACACAGAGTTTACATCAACTTTTTTAGTGTTTTTACTTCTCAGTGCAGGCTTAGGCTCAATAAAT
>WYBG01000480.1 GCA_011526015.1 Deltaproteobacteria bacterium
ATTTATTGAGCCTAAGCCTGCACTGAGAAGTAAAAACACTAAAAAAGTTGATGTAAACCCTGTGTTCTCTGTGTCTTTTGCATGGTGAGTTTATCGAACCATGTGGCAAAATGCGTAACATCAGTTATCAGTCAAAATATAACCACTACCAAAATTTCATCCTTAATTTCAAGACCTCAAAGGTTTTGAAAACCTTTGAGGTCTATACTCACACATTTTTTAGTTTGATTTTCGGAAAAGTTTTTTGAACTTTGGCTCGTTCATTAAAGAATCGCTATCGGATGCGCCCTTAAACGAGGGAAAGAAATCGCTTTGTCCAAAAAACGCGTTACTGCCAAAGAAATTGCCCGGGAACTGGGTATTTCGGTGATGACCGTGTCACGCGCCTTGAATAACCGTCCTAACGTGGACGCGGAAACCCGCTCCCGGGTGCAAGAGGCCGCCCGGCGGTTAGGATACGTGCCCAACCGCATCGCCAAGAGCCTGGTGCTGCAAAGAACCCATATCATCGGGGTGGTGGTGCCGGAAATTACCCACTCTTTTTTCCCGGAAGCCATTCGCGGGATCGAAGAGGTGGCTTCCCATGCCGGGTACCATTTAATCCTGACCCATTCTTCAGAGGACGCTGATCGGGAAGAAGAAGTGCTCCATTTGCTGGAATCCCAGCGGGTGGACGGCATTCTCATCTCGAAAGCGCAAACCGTCAAAGAGAACCGTACCTACCGGCAACTGGTAGAGCGAAAAGTGCCCCTGGTTTTCTTCGACCGTTGCGTACCGGGAATTGGCGCCGATTGCGTCGGGGTGGACGACGAAGTGGGGGCAAAGCGAATTACCGAGCACTTGATCGTAGTACACGGCTACCGGCGGATCGCCCACCTTTGCGGGCCTCAGCACGTCTCTATCGGAAAAGCCCGCCTGGATGGATTTAAAAAAGCGTTGCAGGAGAATCAATGGCCTTTTGACGAGGAACTGATCGTAGAAGCGGGCTTTCACGAGGCCGGGGGATACCGGGCCATGAAAACGCTCTTACAGTTGCCTCCCGAACGCCAGCCCCGGGCAGTGGTGGCGGTGAACGATCCCGCGGCCTTCGGGGCCATGAAAGCGATCCAGGAAGCGCAGCTGAGCATCCCCGAAGATATTGCCATAGTGGGTTTTTCCGATGATCTTCGGGCGGAGCTGATGCGCGTTCCCTTGACCACGGTGCGCCAGCCCGCCTACGAGGTGGGGAGAAAAGCCGCGGAACGTTTGATCGAAGCCATCGAAGGGAGTTCCGGGCAAATCATGGAAATCGTTCTGGCAACGGAGCAGATCATCCGCCGCTCCTGCGGCTGCAACCCGTGATACCCTCGCCGGTTTCGAAAAAAATGCTCCATTATGGCGCTTCATATTGTACTATCACCTGGCATTTGAAAATTCGAGAAGGTGAATCGGAGAATGGGAGAAACGGAGACTTGCGTCTCCCATTCTCCGATTCTCCCGCTCTCCGGTTCACAGCATTGACAATTCTCAAATGTCCGGTGATAGTGCACGCTTCATGTATCGACTCTCCCCGCCTCAAAAATTATTCAAATCTTCGATTTCTCTCTTGACATTTGTGTTTTGATCGTGTAAACTTCATTTAGTCATGTTAACGATAACATTCACAAAGAAGACGGCCTTCATATGTTATCGACGTCGCCAAAAATACTTCCTGCTGCATCCACAACGGCTTGTTCCGCCGGTCTCGACTCACTGAAGAATTTATCGGTGTTAAGGTTACAATTACCCTTAAAATATATTGTTCCGAATGCCGGTTCAGTAAACCATCGGCGAGGTTAAATTCAGGGCAATCACAGGGCGTTTGCTACCACACTCCCGCTGAAATGCGTGGTCGTTGCAAAATGAGATCTTGAATGTGCTTCCCGGGCAGCCGGGCGTCGAATCCGCTTCCGTTTTCACCGCTCCGTTTGTTTAGAATGCGATATGAACACCGAATGCTGGCAAGAGAAGGGATTAAACCACCTTTGCCTGGAAAACGAGCGGGTGAGGGTGGTCTTCCTGCCAGAGATTGGCGGAAAGATGATCGAGATGATCAACAAAATGAGCGGGCGGCAATTTTTACTGCCGCCTCCCGGGGAAGAAAAGCCCTACCGCGCGGCTTTCTACGGAGCGAATTTTGCGGATTACGATGCCAGCGGCTTCGATGAATGCTTTCCCACTATTTCGCCATCGGGTTATTTTCCCCCCGCTGCCGCGGCGCATTCCCCCGGCCTGTTCTTCCCGGATCACGGGGAATTATGGTCGCAACCCTGGCGCTACGAAATTGCCGGCGATGAAGTCCGGCTCCAGGCGCAAGGCGTGCGGCAAGGGTACCTCTTCACTAAAAAGGTATCCCTGCAGCAAAACAAGATTATTTTAGACTATCTGCTCCAAAACCCTTCCCCGCTCTCCTTTTCTTACATCTGGGCGGCCCATCCCCTCCTCCGGGTAACCCCGGGAAACAAACTTCTCCTTCCGGAGAGCGTCGATCGCGTTTTCCTGAACTGGGTTTCCGACCAGCAATTGGGCGGCTTCGGAGCGGTACTGCCCTGGCCGGCGCTTTTTTCCCCGGGCGATTCGACCGACTATTCCGCGGTTCAAAACGGCTCCCACATCCTGGCGGTGAAATGCTTTACCGCCACCTTAGACCGGGGATTTGCCGGGGTTTATTACCAGGACAGCGATGAAACCCTGCTGTTTCAGTTCGATCCTGCTGCGATCCCCTACCTGGGAGTGTGGCTTTGTTATGGCGGCTGGCCGGCAGAGGAGCCGGGGAAATATTTTACGGTAGCCCTGGAGCCGAGCAGCGGGCGCCCGGATTCCTTAGAAATTGCCGTCGAGCGGCAGGAATGCGCCCATATCGGCGCGGGAGAAGAGAAGCGCTGGCGTTTGGAAATCAGCCTGTGGGAAGGACGGAGGAGCGGGGAGTGAAGATTGAAAATTGAAGATTAAAAGCGGATTTGCGAGCAGGCGCTATGGAGGCTATTGCAGCCGGAATTCAGGCCCGTTTCCGGGAAATCTTCGGTGATTCCGCGCTGCTGGTGCGCTCGCCGGGGCGGGTTAATTTGATCGGCGAGCATACCGATTACAACGCCGGATTCGTGCTCCCCGCGGCCATCGACCGGGCCATCTTTTTCGCCCTTCGCAGGCGTTCCGGGCGCCGCTGCCGCCTGTTTGCCGCGGACCTGAACGAGCGCCATGAGTTCGATCTGGATGGGTTTCAGAAGGATTCCAAACACTGGCCCAACTATTTGATGGGAGCGGTAGAGCAAATACTGAGGGCGGGGTACACTTTAGGAGGGTTCGATTGCGTATTTGGGGGAAATATTCCCATTGCCGCCGGGCTGTCCTCCTCCGCCGCCCTGGAAGCGGGGCTGGCTGTAGCGCTTAACGAGATATTCGGCCTGAATATCGACAAACTGCAACTGGTACACCTTGCCCGCCGGGCGGAAAATGAATTCGTGGGCGTTCAATGCGGCATCATGGACCAGTTCATCAACATTTTTGGGATGAAAGACCACGCCGTGCTGCTGGATTGCCGTTCTTTGGAACATGAATATTACCCGTTCGACGGCGAAGAACTTCGGCTGGTCTTGTGCGATACCGGGGTGCGCCGGGAGTTAGCCTCCTCGGAATACAACATCCGCCGGGCGCAATGCGAAAGCGCGGTGAACATTTTGCAGCAATTCGACAAAAACGTGAAAAGCTTGCGGGACCCAAGTCTCGATTTACTGGAAGAGCACCGCCAGGCGCTCGGGGCGCTGCTCTTTCGCCGCAGCGCCTACGTGGTTCGCGAAAACCTGCGGGTATTAGCCGCCTGCAAGGATTTACAACGTGGTGATTGGCAGGCCTTCGGGCGGCGCATGTACCAGTCCCACGAGGGGCTGCGGGATGATTACGAAGTCAGCAGCCCGGAATTGAACCTGCTCATCGAGTTGGCGGCCGGCATTCCGGGGGTGTTGGGCGCCCGGATGATGGGAGCGGGCTTCGGCGGCTGCACCATCAACCTGGTGGAGAAAAAACAGTTGGAAAATTTTACCGGATCCATCGAAGAATCCTACTTCCGCCGGCTGGGAAAGAAAACTGCCATTTACGTGGCCCGGATTCAGGCAGGGACGTCCGTAATAACCGCGCAGGAAGCCCATGTTTAACTCCCGAAACCTCTTGAAAGGAGGTGAATGCCCCCGACAATTGCGGATACACGCATTAAGTAAGGATAAAGGATATAAGGATGAAGGATGAAGGATAAGGGATGAAGGGTGAAGTGTTAAGTGTTAAGGATGGAGCAATCAGCTTTGAGTGCGTGTATTCCGGTTGCCGACTTTAAAACTGCGGCTTCTTGAGATAAGTTATCTCCCGGGGGAAAAATGAGGTTTTTCAATTAACCGGAATCAATGTTTAACGCTTTAGAAGAGGAGCGCGAAATGAAATCTATGTTAAGGATGAAGTTTTTAGCCGTTGCCGGTATGCTGGCGCTGTTGTTTGCCGGCAACATATTGGCGCAAGAGCCAATCGGCGGGCCCTACACCGCGGACAGCAACACCATGATACTGCTCCATTTTGAAGGCAACTATACCAATGAATCCACTTTCACGGATGACGCGATCGGGCATGGAAGTTCCCAGTTCTTCCCGGTCGGCGTCGATCCCAGCCTGGGGCAGTGCTTATACCTGGATAATGACGCCCAGGGCGACTCTTCCTATGCCACGGTAGCGCACGACCCGGATCTGGATTTGACCGGAGACTGGACCATCGAGGGCTGGATATACGTACTGACCTTCGGAACCGGTTCCAGCGACTGGCGCTGGGTGCCTCGCCTCATCATCAAACCGGGCGACGAGGTATTCTGGCGGCCCAACTTTTTTGTAGAAATGTGGGGAGATTTTCGTTTCTTCAGCTTCGG
>WYBG01000481.1 GCA_011526015.1 Deltaproteobacteria bacterium
TACTCAATGTCATTTAGTTGAGCATTCACTATTCACCATTCTCTATTCACAATTATCAAGCTGCTGGGATGGCTTGCGAAATAATAGCAATTGTGAATTGTGAATGGTGAACTCAGAATAGTGAATTTTAGTCCCGATGCCCTAACTAAACGACATTGACTGCTTACTGCCAACTGTCACTGGATGGAACGCCATGTTACCGCTCTACACATTTGCCAGCGATAATACCTCCGGGGTGCACCCGCAGATTCTGGCCGCAATAATAGCGGCTAACCGCGGCCACGCGCCCGCCTACGGGGACGATTCTTACACCGAAAGGGCTATCGCGCTGTTCCGGGAGTTTTTCGGGGAAGATATCGAAGTTTTCTTCGTCTTTGGCGGCACCGGGGCGAATGTGTTGAGTTTGGCGAGCCTGCTGCAACCTTTCCAGGCGGTGATTTGCGCCGAAACCGCCCACATCAATGTGGATGAATGCGGCGCCCCGGAGCGCTTCAGCGGCTGCAAACTGCTGGCCCTGCCCACCCCGGAGGGCAAATTGACCGTGGAAGCGATTCGCCCCCTGCTGGCCCGCCGCGGCGATCCCCACCACGTGCAGCCGAAAGCGATTTCCATCAGCCAGACCACGGAACTGGGAACCCTTTATACCGCGGAGGAAATCCGGGCGCTGGCGGAGTTTGCCCATCGCGAAGGATTGTTTCTGCACTTAGACGGGGCGCGCATCTGCAACGCCGCCGCGGCGCTGGATTTGCCTTTCGTGGAATTTACCAAAAACGCCGGGGTGGACGTGCTCTCCTTCGGCGGGGCGAAAAACGGGATGATGTACGGGGAAGCGGTTATTTTTTTCGATGCTGCGCTGGCGCGGAAATTTCCTTTCATCCGCAAGCAGGGGATGCAGCTCGCTTCCAAGATGCGCTATATCGCGGCGCAGTTTCTCGCCCTGCTGAGCAATGATTTGTGGCTGAAAAACGCCCGCCACGCCAATAAAATGGCGCGCCTGCTGGCTGAAGCGGTTTCGCAAATCCCGCAAATCAAGCTCACCCAACCGGTGCAGGCCAACGCGGTGTTCGCGATTCTTCCCCGGGAGATTATCCCGCTCTTGCAGCAGCGTTACTTTTTCTACGTCTGGAACGAGCAAACTTCAGAAGTCCGCTGGATGGCCGCCTTCGATACCACGGAGGAGCAGGTGCGGGAATTTGCGGCATTTCTGAAGAACGAGTTGGAGCGTGAAGCGTGAATCGGGATTTGTATGGGAATAGTCGCAAAGTCAAAGTGATAAACGCCGAAAATAACGTTGCAAACCAATATCCACTTTTGTATGTTTTATCGAGCATATTATAAATGAAGCGCGGGGCCGAAATGAAACCTATATCCGAACAAATCACCATCAAGGTTTCCGAGAAAGTGGTACGACCGGCTGTCCATACGGCCACCCGGAAACGTAAACGAATTGAGGATGTTTTGTCGGCCTGGCTGGAAGAAATCATTACCGAGCTGCCGGTGGATGAATTACCCGATGAAGATGTCCTGGCATTGGCAGATCTTAAGCTTACTCCGAAACAAGAAGCTCGGTTGAGTGACTTGCTAATCCGAAGCCGGGAGGAAACACTTGACGCCGAAGAGCAGCGCGAGTTGGAGGACTTGATGTATCTCTATGAGCGCGGTTTGCTTCGTAAAGCGCAGGCGCTGCGGGTGGCGGTTCAGCGGAGGCTGCGCAAGCCCCTTCAACCATGAGCTCGCCTAAATTTCGTAATGTGTAATAAAAACGGAATACGCAATACGCACTACGCCCCCCCTCAAATCTCCTTCGCCAGTTCCAAAAACCGCTTGTAGGGAATGGCGGTCCAACTCTCCGCTTGCAGCGCCCCATTGGCCAGGCTGATCATGGAGACTTTGGCGGCGGTTTCCGCGTCCGGCGCTTCGTAAATGTCTAAGAAATCGTAGGGACCCAGGAGGGCATAATGGTCGAGAAAGCGCACCTCCGGGCATTTCTTTTTCACCTGCTCCAGCCACTCCCGCCCGATTTCCGCGCGCTGTTTGGTCTGCCGGGCCAGTTCCGGCGACAGCTTGGTCATCAAAATGTAAGTTTGCATGAGTACCCCCTTTCAGTTTTGAAAGGAAGGTACTAATGCCCCGAAAAAGGATTCAAGCAATTTATTTTATCAGATGTACCCTCTCAAAACCCACAACGCAGGGTTCGGAACCGCAAATCAAACAGCTATTCCGCAAAATATTCTTCCGGAATCGGCTTCCGCCCGGCGTAGCCGGCGTCTATCTCGTGGTAGTAACGGATTTTCTGTTCATCGCTGCGCCAGCACAGGAATACTTCTTTCCCCTCGATGATCGCCGGAAAATCCACCAACCCGATCGAAAATCCCCAGTCCTTGTAAAAACAGCCGATCTCTTCCAGCTCGGCAAAATATTCCCGCAATTGATACACCATGCCCTGCACCTGGGGATGCGCCTGCGCTTCCTGCCCTAACATGGTGGACAGAGAGTGGATTTGGTAGCCCAAATCGAGAATGTCCGCCACGATGCTTTTCACCAGCGGCAGGGTATGGGCGGCCTCCGCGGGGGTAAAATATTTTTTGAAGCTGGATTCCATCATCGCCAATCAAAATCGCTAATCGCCGGACAATATCGAACGGATATATTCCACCAGGGCATCCAGGGGAACGGTTTGCTGCTCGCCGCTGGCCATGTTTTTGACGTTCACGCTCCCTTGCGCCTGCTCATCCGGGCCGGCCACCGCCACCAGGGGTATATTTTTATCGTTGGCCAGGCCGAATTGCCCCCGCAGTTTGGAGGCCCCGGTGTACAAATCGGTGTTGATCCCGGCCTGGCGGAGTTTCCCGGCAATTTGTATGGAGTAGGGGAGGAGATCTTCGTTGAACACCGTCACCAGCACCCCGGTGGAGGTGTTCAACTGGGGCGGGAACATCTCCAGTTCTTCCATGACGGTGATGATGCGCTCCAGTCCCACGGAACTGCCCGTGGCGGGCTGACTTTGCCCGGAGAACAGCCCGATCAAATTATCGTAGCGCCCGCCGCCGGTAATGCTGCCGATGCGCGGTTTTTCCACCACGGTTTCGTAAATCGGGCCGGTGTAATAATCCAATCCCCGGGCCAGGCAAATGTCGAACGCAAAGCAGGAACCGGGGATTTCGTAGCGGGAGAGGTATTGGAACAGCGTGATCAACTCGGCAACGCCCTGTTGCCCGGCGGCGCTACCGGCCAGCAGCCCCGCGGCGGTGTCCAGGCGCTGCGCGGGGGTTCCTTCGATTTTGAGAATATCCAGCAGCTTGCCCACCGCGCTTTCCGGGATGGCGAGCTTTTGCAATTCTTCGGCGACCCCTTCAAAACCGATCTTGTCAAGCTTGTCGATGGCGCGATAGATGTCGAATTCCTTCTCCATGCCCGCGCCGGAAACTTCCACCATTCCGGAGAGCACCTTGCGGCTGTTGATGCGGATGGTGAACTCTTCGAAGCGCAGGATTTGCAAAATTTCGTAAATGATGGCGATGATTTCCGCATCGGCGAGCATGGAAGCGCTGCCGACGATGTCCACGTCGCACTGGTAAAATTCCCGGAAGCGCCCTTTCTGGGGTTTATCGGCCCGCCAGACCGGCTGGATCTGGTAGCGTTTGAAGGGTTTGGGGATTTGCGGGTACATCGCTACTACCCGGGAGAGGGGAACGGTCAGATCGTAGCGCAGACCTACTTCCCGGTCGCCCCGGTCGGTAAAACGGTAGGTAAGGCGGTCGCCCTCTTCGCCGTATTTTCCGGAAAGAGTTTCCCATAACTCGATGGTTGGGGTTTCCAGGGGTTCGAAGCCGTACTTCTCGAACACGGTTTTGATGATATTGATAACGTAATTTCGTCTCACCATTTGGGGCGGGAGAAAGTCGCGGGCGCCCTTGAAAATGCGCGGTTCTATTTTTTGTGCCAAGCGGGAATTCCTCTCAGTTACTGGGATTGGCGCCTTCATCGATCCAGGTGCCGATGGCGCGGATTTTCGGATCGGACAAATAAGTGCTAAAATCTGGCGGGGGCATGCGCCGGGAGATGCCGGGCTCGTCGGTAAAGAGCAGTTGGAACAGCCGGCTTTGGGTGGAGGAAAATGGTTGGATCACCGGGCCGTGAACGCCCTGGAAATCCGGGGGATCGGTCTCCAGATCTAACCCGCCCTGGCGCACCGAACTGTGATGGCAGCCTCCCGGCATGGCGCAATCCTGCAAAAAAATGGGGCGGATGTGCCGGGAATAACTCAACATGCTATCCGGGTAAATATCCTGGTCCTCTTCATTGGAGGAGTTGCTGTCTTTACAGCCCGCCAGCATTAAAAAATATACCAAAAAAGCCGATATTACCAGTCGAAGAACCGCTCTAAAGCTCATAAATTTAATTTTTCCTGTTAATTATTTCCGCTTTAATCAATTTTAACGGCGTAAAATTTACTACATTCGTCTCCGCATATAAAGGATAATTTGACAAAGCGCATGGAGCA
>WYBG01000482.1 GCA_011526015.1 Deltaproteobacteria bacterium
CCCATGGTATTGCCGTAGCGGTTGAAAAAGGGATGTTTTTGCAGGAATTCATCCGCCAGCGGCAAAGGGTAAGTGGGGGGCAGGTAGGAATCCCCAATGTGCAGGCGCACCAGGTCGCCGCCTTTCTGCCGCATTTTGGGGAGAAATTTTTCGAATACCGAGCCGGTCAAACGGTCGAGGCGCGACGACAAGTGTGGGAATCGGGGCATGGGGTTACCTCGGTTTTGCAATAAGGAGTGCAAAATTCATTTTGCACTATAAAATTTTTTCCAGAATTTCCCGCGCTTTGCGGAAGGCCTGCGCCCGGTGGCTGATGCGGTTTTTGATCTCCTCCCCCAATTCTCCGAAGGTGTGGGTATGGCCCTCCGGCGCGAACAGGGGATCGTAGCCGAATCCCTCGCTGCCGCGCGGCTCGTGGATGATGCGCCCGCGCACGATCCCCTCCGCGGTTTCTTCCACGCCCGGCCCCACAACGGCCGCCGCGCAGCGAAATTGCCCCCCCCGGCGCTCATCCGGGACGTTTTTCAGCGCTTCTAACAATTTGCGATTGTTGGCGGCGTAATCTTTTTCAGCCCCGGCGTAGCGGGCGGAATAGATTCCCGGCGCGCCGTTCAGGGCGTCCACCTCCAGGCCGGAATCATCCGCCAGGGCGAACAAGCCGGTGTGGGCAAACGCCGCCCGGGCTTTCAGCAGGGCGTTTTCCGCAAAGGTCTGCCCGGTTTCTTCCGCTTCGGGCAGATCGGGAAAATCATTCAGGGTAAGAATTTCTACCGGCAGCCCGCGCAGGATTTGGGATATTTCCAGAAGCTTGTGGGGATTGTGGGTGCCCAACACGATGTGTTTTTTCGCCCCCGGAGCGCGATTTTCTTGACCCAGAAGCAATTCCAGGTATCCGCTCGGCCGGGCTTCCCCCAAATATCCGGCCAGAAAAGCCAGCAGAGCTTCCAGATTGGCTTGCGCCTCCGCCGGGCCGGTCTCCCGGGAAATTACCGACTCGAATTCCACGAACCAGCCCAGTTTTTTCACCTCGTCGATATGAATGCGCACGTTGCGGTAGAGGTGCAATTCCCGCTGCTTTTCCACCTCGGCCAGGATTCCCCGCTGCGCTTGCAGCTCTTGCAGGGTCTGCCGGTAATCCGTTAGCGGGGTGAGGGTGTAATCGCTGACGCGCGGCTCGCTGCGATCCGGGCGGTGATACTCGATCAAACAGGGCTGCTCGCCCTCCTGCACCCGGATTTTCAAGCGTCCCCGCGGGGTTTTGAAATAAATATCCCGCTGGCGCCGCCGGAACTGGAAATGAACCTCCGGGAGCGCCTGCAAACGCTGCCGCAGCCGTTGGGGATCGGGAAGCGTATATTTGATCTCGATGTTTTGCATTGCCGGCGCTGGTTTCTGTGGAAATAAATAAAGACCTCAAAGGTTTCGGAAACCTTTGAGGTCTTTGAAGGCAGAGTTTAGGGGTTGAAGGGGAACTATGCAACTGAAATTTGTCACACCCGCTCCCCAGGAGTCACCTCCTTAATCCTTTCTCCTTTTCCCTTTTCCCTTACCGCCGGATGAAAACCGGCTGCACTAACATCTGCCGCCCGCTGCGCAGCTGGCAGAGGTATTTGCCGGGCGGCAGGGGGCGGCGGCGGTCATCCCGGGTTTCCCAGTAGATTTCGTGGATGCCTTCGCTCAATTTTCCCCGGAAGATGGTTTTGACCGCTTTCCCGGCGGTGGAATAGAGCAGGAGCTCGGCGTCGGCGTGATTGGGCAGGATGAAGCGAACCAGGGAACCGTCCTTCACGGTCTGGGGATGCAGGGGGAAGAGCCGGAAGGTTGAAGCGCCGTACCTGGCAGTGGGAATATTGACGGTAGAGGGGGCCAGATCGACCCACAGGGAGTCCCAGAACAGTTTTTTGAGCCGGTAACCGACCAGGATTTGATATTTTCCCGGGCGCGGGGCGTATAGAACCATTTCCGAGGGGGCACCGGTTTCCTGCAAGTCCACGATCCGGCCCTGCTCGTCGCGCAGCTCTGCGCCGAGGGAAGATTTTTTCATGCCGGGGTCCGGCACAACCCGGATTTTCAGGTTATCCTGCGCTTTTAGCTCGAAAAACCCCGGCAACAAGGCGTGGCAGCCGGAACCGGCGCAGCCTGCTTCGGTCGATTTGAAGCCGGAGGGGGTGGTGAAGCCGCCGATAAAGGCGGCGGCAATAATCGTAGCAGCGATGAGCCTGGCTCGCATCCAAAACACTCCTCGTCGGTTTTGGGCGCGGTTCTTTCAAAAAACATACCATTTGCCGCGGGAGCGTTTTTTCACGCTTGCGAGCCGGGGGCGCTTTTCCTCCTGTGAAGAATATTTACAAATTCCCCACCACCCGATACACCCGGATCTCCCGCGCCTCCGGCTCGCCCTCCACGAAATCCAGGAAAATATCATAGCGTCGCTCCGGCAGGTAAGCGGGGATTTTATCCGCCCACTCGATCAGGCAGAGATGCTCGTTGTAAAAATAGTCCTCTAAACCTAAGTTCACCAGTTCCGCTTCGTGCTCCAAACGGTAGAAATCGAAGTGGTAAATATAGAGGTCCCCGGGCGTGAGATACTGGTTGATGAGGGTAAAGGTGGGGCTGGTGGGATTTTCCGCGGTTTCCAGAAAAGCGCAAATCTGCTGGATGAAAAAAGTTTTCCCGCTGCCTAAGTTGCCGTAAAAAGCGACCACGTCGCCGGGTTCCAGGGAGCGGGCAAATTCACGGGCCAGGGCGGCGGTTTCAGCGGGAGAATTCACCCGCGCGCGGCGGATCGGTTTCCTCGGTTTAGTCATGAGTAGAGCCGTTTGAGCGACGATGGCGCTTCGGATTAAAAAACGTAATGCGTAATTCGTAATGCGTAAAAAACGGAATACGCAATACGAAATACCCTTCGACAAGCTCAGGGTAAACTCTTTTACGAGTTACGTTTTACGTTTTACGTTTTACGCATCACGCCCCCCCTATTTCGGCTGCAGCTTGATCACCGGCAAGATCATTTCTTCTAAAGAAATCCCCCCGTGCTGGAAGCTGTCGCGGTAGTGGGAGAGATATTTATGATAATTGGTGGGGTACACGAAGTAAAAATCCTCCTTCGCGACGATGTAATTGATGTTGAAATTGCGCCGGGGCAGTTTCCCTTCCATGGGATTGTCGATGAAAAAAGCGTGCTTGGCGTCCGCTTTGAGGTTGCGCCCGTACTTGTAGCGCAGGTTGGTGGAGGTTTCCCGGTCGCCCAGTACTTTGGTGCCGCGCAGGCAGCGGATGCTCCCGTGGTCGCTGGTGACGTAAATGGTGATATCTTTTTCCGCCAACTTCTGGAAAATGGTGTAAAGCGAGGAGTGCTCGAACCAGGAGCGGGTGAGCGAGCGGTAGGAGGATTCATCCGGGGCGATTTCCTTGAGAATGGGCAGATCGGAGCGGCTGTGCGCCAGGATATCCACAAAGTTGACCACCACGCTCAGCAGCGGCGCATCCAGTTGCGAGGCCAGGTTCTTCTCCAGATTACGCCCCTCCTCCACGGTGATGATCTTGTTGTAGCGCGGCTCGCTGCGCAGCTTCAGCCCTAACAGGCGCAGTTGGTCGTAGAGCAGCTCCTTTTCGTGGCGGTTGCGGCTGTAATCATCGTCTTCGCCCTGGGCCCACATTTCCGGGTAGCGTTTTTCCAGTTCGCTGGGGAACAGGCCGCTGAAAATGGCGTTGCGGGCAAAGGGGGTGGCGGTGGGCAAAATGCTGAAGTAATAATCCTTCTGGATGGTGTAGTAGGGATAAAAATATTTTTCCAGCGCCAGCCACTGGTCTAAACGCATGCAGTCGATCACGAAAAAGGCCACTTTCTTCCCCTCTTTGAGATCGGGATAGAGGTATTTTTCTACAATGTCCACCGAGAGGGTGGGGCGCTCATCTTTTTCGGCGTTGACCCACTCGAGGTACTTGCGCTCGATGTATTTGCCGAATTCCACGTTGCACTCCCGGCGCTGGTTGTGGATGATTTCCCGCAGCTCTTTATCGCCCACCGCGTCCAATTCCACGTCCCAGGTGGAGAGCCGCAAATAAATATCGATCCACTCCTCCGGCTCCAGGGGAGACATCAGTTGCAGGGTGATCCTGTTCAGCTCCTGGGTGTAGTCGCGGGTGAATTTTTTCTGGGAGATGCCTTTGGATTCTAAAATTTTCTTCGCCGCGCTGAGGATCTGGCTGGGGTTGACCGGCTTGGTCAGGTAATCGTTGATCTGCGCCCCGATGGCGTCTTCCATCAGGCTCTCTTCCTCGTTTTTGGTGATCATAATAACCGGCAGGCCGGGATTGATCTTTTTGATGTCCACTAAGGCGTTCAGGCCGTCTTTGCCGGGCATCATCTCATCCAACAGCACCAGGTCGAAATTCTGTTTGCGGATCAAGTCCAGCCCGTCTTCCGCGTTGGTGGCGGTGTCCACGTCGTATCCCTTTTCCCGCAGGAAGAGAATGTGCGGTTGTAAAAATTCCACCTCGTCATCCACCCATAAAATTTTGGCTCGATTCATGAAAACTCCTCTATTTGAACGTCAATTGCTTCGCGTCATTTATGGTCATTTGCCTGCGGCGTCATTGGCGCTGCGCGCGTCATTGGCTTCGCGTCATTGGCGCTGCGCGCGTCATTGGCTTCGCGTCATTGGCGCTGTGCGCGTCATTAATAGTCATTTCGCTGCGCTGTCATTAGTGATCAATAGTACTTTCCCACCGCAAACCAGGGCAGGCTTAGTGACCTGCCACTTCTAACTTGCAACTTCTCACTTTTCATCCCCGCATTCGCGGGGACAAGCTTTTCACTTTTCATTTTTCATTTTTCATCCCCGCATTCGCGGGGACAAGCTTTTCACTTTTCATTTTTCACTTTTCACTGCTCACCGCTTTTCCATCCGCGCGTTCAACGCCGCTTCGATTTTGGCGGCGCTCTCCTGCAAGTGCGCTTCGGTGTAGGCGTCCGCGGCGGCGCTGCCCCCGCGGCGCTCGATTTCCGCTTTTATTTTAACCAAATCCGCCCGCGCCAATGTGACCGCGTCCTGGGGAACGCCGGCGGGTAATTTAACTACAATTTCGGTCAAAATGTACAAATGAATGCGCTGCAGCTCCCGGCGGAAGCTGCGAATGCTCTCGCCCGCGGGAATTTCCTGCCAGATTGCCTCGCGCAGCCCCGCGAACATTTCCGCCATGGTGAAGGGGGTTTCCCCGCGCGGAAAGCGGATTTCATTATCCTGGATGCGGGTCAGCACCAGGGGATCGTAGAGCCGGAAGAGCGCGGCGGCCTGGAGCAGCTGCACGATCCCGTGAATGGGGTAATCCAGCCGGGAGATACGGAATACCGTGCCCTCGAAATCCCAGTAGCGATCCGCGGCCAACCGGTTTAACAGTTCCGGGTCGAATTCAAAGGAATTGGGGGAGAAGAATTTCTCTACCAGGAATTGCAGCGCCTCGCGCTGTTTCTCCGCTTTCACGACCTCGAAGGGTGGCCTTCCCCCGGGGTCGCCGATGTGGTCGCGATAATTGTAGATCCCCCCGATGTATTTACTGACCGTCTGCCCGGCCAGGGCGTATTCCACCATCCCCTGGTTGAAGGCCTGGCGCAGTTTGTTGTAACGTTCGCCTTCAATGTCGAATTCTTTGGCGAGGTTCCGCCACAACTCCTGCGCCAGATCCAGGCGCAGGCGGTAATAGCTCAGGGGATCGCTGCCCAGGTCCCAGAGGTTGCAGGTGGGGTCAATGGAGCGAGGCGAGAGGCCGAAAGCGTCCTCGTCGGTGCCGTAGCGCAGCTCCGGCTCCGCCGCCCGGCGGGCGATCCGCTCCAACATCTCCTTTTCGCTGATTTTGGAATCCGGGTCGTAAGGGGTGTAGGCGTATTCGATGGCCCAGTAATCGTAAGGCCCCAGGGTGGTTTGAAAATAATC
>WYBG01000483.1 GCA_011526015.1 Deltaproteobacteria bacterium
CGGTGAAATGTTTATAGAAAATGGAGTCTCCCTTTAGTTAAAAAACCACGTAGTGGTGACATGTTGAGTTGATTTCAAAGATAATGCCAAAAATGTTAAATCAGGAAATAATTAAATCAGCATCCCTTAACTAAACGACATTGACTGCTTACTGTGCCCACTGCTTACTGCATTCTGCCTCCTGCCCACTTCCCCGCGCTTCATTCCCGGTAAGAATATTCCCGGACTTCCGGCCGGCCCCGGTCAACGGAACGGCAACTGCGGTTGAATTCCGAGAGAAAATATCCCCCCAGCTCCCGGTCCCCGAAGGTCTCTCCCAGCCGGCGAATCAGGTCGATATATTGCTGGTAGGTATTCACGCTGAAAAGGTAGGGAGAATACAAATAGTTCAGCAAAATATCCGGCGATTTGTATTTTTCAAACTCCAGCAGATAATCTTTCTCATCTTTGAGGTTGCGGATTCGAACCCTTTCGATTCTCACCGGGGCCTCCCCGCCATCTCTCTCGCGGCACAGGTAGGTTACCGCGGCAATCATCTTGAAATGGTTTTGCACCTGCAAGTCCTGCACCTGGTACACCAGAAAAGAAATTTGTTGCCGCTTTTTGCCGAGCGGTTTTTCATAGAGCAGGTTCCCGCCCCCGCTTTTCAGCCGCCCGAATCCGAATGATTGCAGCGCCAACTGTTCAAGCTCTGCCTGCTCGCCGGCCGGTTGTTCATACCCGGCGGGTTTAACCTGGCTGCACCCGGTTCCGATGCTCCCCAATTCGATTCGCTGAATCCGGTAACGGGGAAGCGGTAAATCGGTGCGGGTGATAACTCCCTGGCGGTCCAGATCGTGCAATTCATCTACGCTCATATAACCGGCCAGGGTATCCAGGGTATCGCTGGCGACCCGGATTCCTCGCAGGTTGATGAGCGGTTCTTCCTCAAAATTGATCATTTCGAACGCCTCGCCGGGATCAACCTGCCACACCTGGGAAGAGTCGCTGCGGTTACACGCCGGGGTGCGGCACAGCATATAGGGACAGTTAAAGATTACCTGGTGCCGCCCCACGCTCCGGCGAAAAGGCTGTTCGGATACCATTTCCTCCAGCACCAGCACATCCACCCCGTCTTGCGTCGTAGCAGCCAGGTATTCCTGCGATCCGATCCGGACGCTGGCGTTGCGATCCCGGATGAAGAGAAGGTAGCGGGTGGGCATGAAGGTGGTGAGCTGGTAATATCCTCCCACGGGGGTTTGAGAAAGGGCAATGCTCCACTGTTTGGTGTAATAGGGATTGCCTTCCTGAGCGGCAATCCACACCGGGAACAGCAGAATTCTACAGAACAGGAGAATAAGCCGTCTCATAAGCCAAAAACTCCAATCCCAAAATATTCGGGTAGCGCTGAAGGAGTAATAAAATCTCGCTGATACGTATCAGACCAGCCGGGAGTTATTTCTCATAAAAGTACTCGTACGTCAACTCGGCGCTTTTGCGCAGCATCTCCGAGACCCCGCAGTACTGTTCCTGCGAGAGCTCGATGGCTCTCTTGAGCTTCTCCTCCGGTATCTCGCCTTTTATAAGGTATTTCAGGTGGATCTTTTTGAAAATTTTGGGAGGTTGCTCGGTCTGCTGCGCTTCCACTTCCACGCGCAGGCTTTCCGGCAGGGCGCGCATTTTTCCCAAAATGGAGATAACGTCCATCGCCGTGCAGCCGGCCAGCCCGCTGAGCACCAGCTCTTTGGGGCTTTGGGCGCTTTCATCGCCGCCGGCCGCTTTCTTGCCGTCGATTTCTACCGTGCGCCCACCAGAATTGGCGCTCACGAATTTTAGTTTGCCTTTCCAGACTGCGGTAACGTTCATGTTGAGTCCTTTCACTGCACTTCCGATCCCTTGTTTTCCAATAACATTTTCAGTACTTCGGATCGATTTTCTTGAGGTGCAAAAATAAATTTTGCACTCCTGTCACTTCAGCATGGGTAATTTGATGCCGGTTTTTTTGGCGAAGGCTATCGCCTCCTCGTAGCCGGCATCCGCGTGGCGCATCACCCCGGTTCCGGGATCGTTGGTGAGCACCCGCTCGATCCGGCCGGCGGTCTCCGCGCTGCCGTCGGCTACCACCACCACCCCGGAGTGCTGGGAGTAACCGATTCCCACTCCTCCGCCGTGGTGCATGGATACCCAGGAAGCGCCCGAGGCGACGTTCAACATGCCGTTCAGCAGCGGCCAGTCGGCAATGGCGTCGCTGCCGTCTTTCATCGCTTCGGTTTCCCGGTTGGGAGAGGCTACCGATCCGCAATCCAAATGGTCGCGCCCGATCACGATCGGCGCTTTCAATTCCCCTTTTTTGACCAGTTCGTTCATCGCCAGCCCCATTTTGGCGCGCTCCCCGTAACCCAGCCAGCAAATCCGCGAGGGCAATCCCTGGAATTTCACTTTCTTCTGCGCCATGTCGATCCAGCGCAGCAGCGGTTTATCCCCCGGGAATAGTTCTTTCACCAACTCGTCGGTGCGGTAAATGTCCTCGGGATCGCCGGAGAGCGCCGCCCAGCGGAACGGCCCTTTGCCTGAGCAGAAGAGCGGGCGAACATACGCGGGAACGAAGCCGGGGTAATCGAAAGCCTTTTCCACCCCGGCTGTGACGGCCTGCCCGCGCAGGTTGTTGCCGTAGTCGAATACCTCCGCACCGGACTTTTGCATATCTAACATGGCCTGGCAATGCACCGCCATGGATTTCATGGTCAGGGAGATATACTTTTCCGGATCGGTTTTGCGCAGTTCCAGCGCCGCGGGGTAAGGAATTCCATGCGGAACGTAACCGTTCAATTCATCATGGGCGGAGGTCTGGTCGGTGACGATGTCCGGGGTGATCTTGCGCTTCACCAGTTCCGGGAAAACATCCGCTGCGTTCCCCAACAAACCGACGGAAAGGGGCTGCCGGGCTTCTTTCGCCTGCATCACCATTTGCAACGCTTCATCTAAATTGGCGGCCATTTTATCCAGGTAGCGCGTTTCCAAACGGCGGCGAATGCGCTGTTCATCCACCTCCACGATGAGCGCCGCCCCGTTATTCATGGTCACTGCCAGGGGTTGGGCGCCGCCCATCCCGCCTAAGCCGGCGGTGAGCGTGAAGGTGCCGGCCAGGTCGCCGTTGAATCGTTTCCGGGCGATGGCTGCAAAGGTTTCGTAAGTGCCCTGCAGAATTCCCTGGGTGCCGATGTAAATCCAACTGCCGGCGGTCATTTGCCCGAACATGATCAGGCCCTTTTTCTCCAGTTCCCGGAACACCTCCCAACTGGCCCACCGCCCTACCAGGTTGGAGTTGGCGATGATCACGCGCGGGGCGTAGGTATGGGTTTTGAATATCCCTACCGGTTTGCCGCTTTGCACCAGCAGGGTTTCGTCATTTTCTAAGCTCCTCAAAGCGGCAACGATGGCATCGAAGGCCGGCCAGTTCCGCGCCGCTTTCCCGGAACCGCCGTAAACGATCAATTCCTGCGGGTTTTCCGCAACCTCGGGATCGAGATTGTTCATTAGCATACGCAGGGCGGCTTCCTGGTGCCAACCCTTGCAGGTTATCCGGCTGCCCCTGGGCGCGTGAATCTCCCGTTTCATGGTTTGTTCTCCGGGTTTAAGATTTTGTTGGCATACAATCGTTGTAATTTTTTATCCTTTGCAATCTGGTCATACGAAAAATATGCAAACCCGGCGAGGGCAAGGTTCGCGATAACCCGGGTTTTGTAAATCACCGAATCGGGCGACTGGTTGTAAAGCGAAATCCCCATCAAAATGCCTGCCGGGTCGCCGGATTTGAGGATGGTTTCGGTGCGCCCTAAGAATTCGGGATTCCCGGGGGTATAATTCATCGGCAATGCCCAATCCAGCCACCCCTCTTTCAGCCAGCGATCCCATTCCTGGTAATATTGCCAATAGGCTTTGCTCAAATCCGGTTTCACGGCCGCGGAAACGATGATTCCCGGGTAACGGCTGCGCACCTGCCCGCTCAGGGATTTCACAAACCCGGATAGGCCGTTTCGCAGAAACTTTGCCCAACGGTTGAAGAAAATATCGTAGCCGGTATTGCCAAAGTTTGCCACGAAGACCGCGGCGTCGCGTTTGAAATCGAGCGGGTCTAAAAAATATTTTTCCTTGAAGTTGGCCCGCACCACCGGATTGAAATCGAAATCATATCCCGGGAAGCGAATGTAGTCCAGGTGCAGCCCGTCCACCCGGTAACGGGAGAGAATATCCTCCACCACGTCCATAAAATATTGCTGCACCTCCGGAATCATCGGGGAGAGGTACAATCCCTCTTCATTCCGCCGCCCGAAAAAATTGGTATCCGGTATTTCCGGGTTGTAATGAACCGGGTAAACGATCCATTCCGGGCGCCGGTGCACCAGGTGTCGAGGCGATTTGGGCAACACCGGGCTGCTCCACAGGTAGAATACATTCACCCAGGCATGGATTCGCAGGGGATAGTTAGCGGCTTCAGCTTTCGCCAGCAGGTATGCCAGGGGATCGAATTCCTCTTGCAGGCCTTCCGCCGGGGGCTCGTAATTGCTGCGGTAGTAAGCGTCGCCGCGCCCGCGAACCTGCACGAAAATATCCGTGAAGCGGTAGCGGGCTGCAAACGCCAGCATGGAATCGATGCTCTCCGGGCGGTTGAGGTTATGGCGAACCACCCACAAACCGCGCAGCTTTTCGGCGGGGCGATCCGCACGCAGCGTTTCCGGCAGCAGACCGAAAAGGATCGAGATGCAAAACAGGATTTTCAGCACATCCACCCACTCGTATCTATAGGATTCCTAAGGTGTCTTAGCACGTGGTCTTTGACAATTGTTGAGAGGAATAGGAAGCAGAAGCTTCCACAAGTGCATTACGATGCGGAGCGTCGCAACGAGTGGCTCAGTACAATACTCGTCATGATCCCCGGTCACCCGGGATATGCCCCTAAGAGTGGGTAGCCCTGCTTCCTGACAAAAGAATTGTCAAAGATCACGTGATAGTACAAGTTACATGGCAATAATAGGAATTTTAGGGGTCGTATTCAATATTTTAAAATGAAAAGCGGCACCCGGTTTCCCGGGCACCGCTTTTTTTAGGAGGGGTCAAAAGTTAATACATCGCCGGGGTGCGGCAATCGGTTAGCTCTTCCACAACCACCCCGGTATTATTTCTTGTCTTCCGAAGAATCCTCTTCTTTCGACTTTTTAGAGGTTTTTTTCTTTTTCTGATCCGCTTCCGCCGCGGGCGCTTCTTCTTCGCTCTTTTTGCCCGCCGATTTTGCTTTTTTCTTTTTCGGTTCTTCGGCCGGTTCGGCAATTTCTTCCGCCGCGGCTTCTTCCGCTTCCGCTATTTCCTCGACTTCTTTCGCTTCTTTTTCACGAGCTTCCTCAGCGGCTTTTTTCTTTTCGGCTCGCTGCTGGCGCCGTTTTTTCTTTTCCGCTTCTTCTTCCATAATCAGTTGCTCGAAACCGACCAACTGCACAATTGACATCATCGCGCCGTCTCCCCGCCGCTGGCCTAATTTGACCACCCGGGTATATCCGCCGTTGCGCCCCTCGAACGTCTTAGCGATTTCATCGAACAGTTTTTTCACCAGGGCGCGATTCTGCAAAAATTTGAAAACCAGCCGCCGGTTTTGAACCGAATCCTCTTTGGCGTAGGTAATCAATCGCTCCACGTATTGTTGCAACGCTTTGGCCTTGGCCAGGGTGGTACGAATTTGATGATGTTCGATCAGCCCCGAAGCAAGATTCCGCAAGGTTGACTGGCGATGGTCAGGGGTTCTCCCGATTTTTTTCACTTTTTTGCGATGCCGCATGTTTCACTCTCCGTCTTGTTTCGGCGTTTCAATTTTACTCATCGCCCTTCAGGTATTTATCCACGTCCATGCCAAAATACAATCCTTTTCGTTCCAGGATTTCCTGGATTTCCTGAAGTGATTTTCTTCCAAAGTTGCGGAATTTCAGCAATTCCGACTCATCCAAACGCACCAGGTCGCCAATGGTCTTGATGTTGGCATTTTTCAGGCAGTTGTGGGAACGTACCGAAAGCTCCAATTCATCCACGTTCATCTTCAGCAGCTTTTTGATGCGCAAGACCTCTTCATCGATCTCCTGGGTTTCTTCTTCTTCCGGCTCGAAATCGAAGTTGATAAAGAGTTGCACGTGGTCTTTGAGAATCTTCCCGGCAAAGGTGAGGGCGTCGTCGGGGGTGATGCTGCCGTCGGTTTTGATTTCCAGGATCAGCTTTTCGTAGTCGGTTCGCTGCCCCACCCGAACGTTTTCCACGTCAAATCGCACGTTCAGGATCGGGGAGAAGATCGAATCGATGGAGATGAGGCCAATCGAGGCTTCCAGCGGTTTGTTCTCTTCCGATGATACGTACCCGCGCCCTTTTCCCACCCGGATCTCCATCTCGAAGTCGGCTTTATTGTTCAAGGTGGCGAGGTGCAAATCCGGATTCAGCACCTCGAAATCGGTGGTGTACTTTTCCAGGTCCCCGGCCTTGAACTCACCGGGGCCTTTCAGCCGCAAGGTTACCTTGTCGGGGCGCTTGTTCAACAGTTTAATGCGTACTTCTTTCAGGTTCAAAATGATGTTGGTAAGATCTTCTTTAACCCCATCAATATTGGAAAATTCATGCTGAATCCCGTCAATTCGGATACCAGTGATCGCCGCTCCCTGGATGGAGGATAACAGCACTCTTCTGAATACATTCCCCAGGGTTACCCCAAACCCTCTCTCCAGGGGTTGAACAATGAACCGCCCGAAAGTAGTGGAATAACTGGATTCATCCAGCTCTACTTTTTCCGGCATTAATAAGTTTGCAAAATTC
>WYBG01000484.1 GCA_011526015.1 Deltaproteobacteria bacterium
CCCTTTCTCCTGGGTCATTCCCGAATGTTTCTATCGGGAATCTATAAGTTTTAGGCCTGTGGATGCCCGATAAAGACATTCGGGCATGACAAAGGGGTGCAAGAACTTAGTGTTTGTCGCACTAGAGCGATTTGAAAAGCTCTACGGTTCTGAATTTTTAAAACCATTCTCAGTTGCTAATTGACGGTTTGCACCCGGAAAGCACCTCCGGGTGCTCTCCAATTATCGCACATCGGTTACAATCACTTTATCAGCAGCATTTTCCGCACCTTCGCCGCGTTTCCAACCTTCATGCGATAGAGATAAACGCCATTGGCCAACCCGCGGCCGTCGAATTCAATGCTATAAGAACCCGCGGTTAAGGGCTGGTTTAACAGCGCGGCGATTTTTTCCCCGCGAATATTGAAGACCTCGATTGCTACCTGCGCCGCCTTTGACAGAGAAAACTCGATGCGCGTGCCGGGGTTGAAGGGGTTGGGATAATTCTGCGATAGCGAAAAACTCGCCGCGGCGACGGGCCTGTCGATTGGCTCCGCAATCCCTACCGGCGGCGCCATAATGTAGCTGTAATAAACGTCCTGCTCCCCATTGAAGGTACTGGCCCAGGCCAGGTGGGCGCCGGTTTCATCGGATATCATATCGAAATAATCCCCTAACTTGTTCTGCTGCGGCCAGCCCAGGTGAGGATTGAATGCATCGGAGAGCCGCTCATTTTGCGACCAGCTAACCCCGCCGTCGGTCGAACAGGAATAGTAGAGAGAGGAATGAACGCTGCCGGGGTTATCGCGGGTGTCCAGCCAGACCGCGTCGATGCGCCCGTTGGGGGCAAGGGACATGGTGCCGAACCACTGCCAGGCGTTGGTAGCGGGGTCGTCGTTCACCCGAACCGGCGCGCTCCAGGTAAGCCCGCCGTCAGTGCTGCGCGCGAACATCACGTCGAGAGGATCGGGATTGGAGAAGCGATTCACCGAGCAGAGCAGGTAAACATTGCCGTGATGAGGCCCGCCGGAGCGGTCAACGGCAATCCAGGCCTGCCCCATCAACCCCCCCGGATTCGGGCTGTTAGAGCCGGCAAAAGCGGAGATGGCGCCGTCCAGGTTGACTATCGATGCAAAATCCCAGCTAACCACCTGGTTGGAATCTTTTGCGGTGGAGGATTTCGCCACGATAAAGTTGTTTCCCCCCGCCCCGCCGGCGTAGAGTTCCCCCTCCGGGCCGGTCGCAAGGGTGCCCCAAAAGGGTTGATTGGGAATGGCGACACAGTCTTCAAAACTGGCGCCGTTATCGGTGGAGCGGGTAAAAAAGCCCGGAAAGCAGATGCTGTAATTTTGAGTCCAATATGCATAGGCGTGGCCCTTACCCATACCGGCGGTTTTGTCGATGGTCATCCACTGCTTGTCGCCGCCCTGGGCAAAAGTTCCCGAATCCCAGGTAGCGCCGCCGTCGCTGGACTTGAACACCGTGCAAAAATAATCGGAGCCGCTGACGGTGAGGCTGTTGTAGTAGAAATTGCCCTGGGAGTCGGAGTCAAGCACCGGATCGGAGCGGAAAACCCCCGGATCGATCACCCCCGGGAAAGTCCAGCTCTGCCCGCCATCGATGCTGTAAGCGTACCCGGCCTGGCGAAAATTGCTGGTACTGGAGTTGAACTGCCGCCAACCGATGGCCATCCTGTCAGGATCGGTTAGGTCGATGGCAATCGAAGGCTCGTTCGCCGCGTCTCCCACGATGTTCTGTCCCTGGGCATTCACGTTCACTTGAACCGTTATGAAGTTACTGATCGAAAACCGGTAGGCGGGAGAAGTTGGCCGTCCCTCGCGCGGTACGGGCACATATTGATCATCCGGCAGCTCCTGGTGCAGGGTCGGCAGGGGGGAGGCCAGGCTGTCCTGCCCGGCTTCCGGCGGCGCGGCGAGAAGCGGCGAAATGAGGGCAGCGGCAAGGACAAGATAAAGCGGTCTGAGGATACTTCTGGGAATCTTGCGTTTAGAAATACGGTGCATAAGCGCATCCTCCGAGGTAGTTGGGGTAGAAGTTTGCAAGAGAAGGAATTCCATCGTTCTAAGTGATTTGCGGGGGTGTAATATACTGCCAGCAGGAAGGGAAAAGGAGCGCAAATTTATTTTACCGCTGTCCGAAAGGACCTAATTCCACTAATCCCATAAAGAATGGCTCAAAAGACCCGAAAATAGTCAATTGAATCTCTTATCCACGGAGGGATCATTCCCTCCGGTTAGCAGGATTTTGGTCAGAATAATATATGTAAATGGAGATAGCATTCCCGAGAGGTTACAGCATGAAGTCTGCTTTTTTTAATGAAGAACATGAAGCCTTTCGCTCCGCTGTTCGCCAGTTTATGGAGCGAGAAGTCGCGCCTAACGCCGAGATGTGGGAGAGGGAAGAGCGCATTCCCCGTAGCATCTGGCACCAGATGGCGGATAATGATTTGCTGGGGATTAATTACCCGGTGGAATTTGGCGGAACCGCCGCCGATTTTTTCTTCTCGGTGGTTTTCTTAGAAGAGCTGGCCCGCGGCACCATGGGCGGGTTCACCGCCGCTGTGGGGGTGCATGAATACATGGCCCTGGCCTATATTCATAAATTCGGCTCCCGGTTATTGAAAGAAAACTACCTGGGGCCGGGTATTCGCGGGGAAAAAATCGGCGCGCTGGCGATCACCGAGCCGAATACCGGCTCGGACGTGTCGGCCATTCGCACCCGGGCGGTGCGGGAGGGCGATCACTTCATCATAAACGGCGGGAAAACGTTTATCACCAACGGGGTTTACGGCGATTTCATTGTTCTGGCCGCCAGGACCGATCCCGGGGCCGGGCCGGCGGGAATCAGCCTGTTCGCAGTGGATTCACATTCAAAAGGAGTGGACACGCGCAAATTGAAAAAGATCGGTTGGAACAGCTCCGACACCGCGGAAATCTCTTTCGATGGCGTGAAAGCGCCGGCCAGCCACCTCATCGGCCAGGAGAATATGGGTTTCTACTACATTATGGAGTGTTTCCAACTGGAGCGCCTGGTGGCGGCCATCACCGCGGTGGCGGGCGCGGATTACTGCCTGGAAATCACCCTGAAATATATCCGGGAACGGGAAGCCTTCAACCGCCCCCTGGCTAAATTCCAGGCCATCCGCCATACCCTCTCCGACCTTGCCACAGAAGTGGAAGCCGCCCGGCAGTTGACCTATAATACTTGCTGGATGTATAAGGAGGGCGTTCCGGCCATCAAAGAGTGCTCCATGGCGAAATTGTATGCCACGGAACTGGCCAAAAAAGTCGCTGACGCCTGCCTGCAATACTTCGGCGGCTACGGTTACATGGAAGATTACCCGATCGCCCGGGCCTTTCGCGACGCCCGCGCCGGCACCATCGTGGGGGGAACTTCCGAGATCATGCGGGAGATTATCGCCAAAGTGTTAATCGACCAGGTTGAATACCGCGCCGCGGGAAGCATGGAAGCCCAAAAACCGGCAGAACCGGTTTCGCCCCCGCCCTCCGCGGAGCCGGAAATCGAAGATGAAACCCCGGAAATTGAGCTTGCCGCCGAAGCGCCGGCAGGGACAGGCGAAGCCCCCTCCCCGGGGCCGGAAACCGATTCCCAACCGGAAACGGAGACAGAAACCGCCGCGCAAACCGCTCGCGCCCCGGAATCCCCCATCGCTGCCGCGAATGGCATTCCCGGCAGCGGCGACGCGGAGCGCGAGCTGGAAGAGCTTCTTCACCCGCGTGTCGGCGAAACGCAACCGCCGCGCAGCCCCGCGGAGAGCATCCTTTACAGCCTCCCGGAGCGCTTCCGCGCCGATAAGGCGGGCAATTACCAGGGAATTTTTCACTTCAAGCTCAGCGGCAGCGAGGGCGGCGACTACACCGTGACGCTCGCTTCCGGGCGGTGCAGCGTGGAACCCGGCTTAACCGGCAAAGCGACCTGCGTGCTGGAAAGCAGCGCAAAAACCTACCTGGACATGGAAACCGGAAAGACCAACCCCCAAATCGCCTTCATGATGGGAAAGGTAAAGATATCCAACATCCCGGAAATGATGCAGTTCTTGAAATTCTTCCGCAAGCTCCCCGATACTTGAAGAGCACACCCCCCGAAACCCGCGGAGAAGCAACTGAGCCGGGCTACCCTGGTGGTGCGCCTTGAAGGAGGGGCAGGAGCAGATGCAGGAGCAGGGGCAGGGGCAGTTGGCAGGGACGGCGATGTTCCTGATGAAAAAACGGAATCTGGCCAAGCTGCGCCCGCCGCTGCCGGAGTGCAAAACTTCAGTTTTGCGCAAGCAGATGAAGGAGAAGGAGAAGGAGCAGGGGCAGTTGACAGGGACGGCGATGTTCCTGATGAAAAACCGGAATCCGGCCAGGCTGCGCCCGCCGCTGCCGGAGTGCAAAGCTTCAGTTTTGCACGAGCAGATGAAGGAGCAGGAGAAGGAGAAGGGGCAGGTACAGGCGCAGTTGGCAGGGACAGCGATGTTCCTGATGAAAAACCGGAATCCGGCCAGGCTGCGCCCGCCGCTGCCGGAGTGCAAAGCTTCAGTTTTGCGCAAGCAGAAGAAGGAGAAGGAGAAGGAGCAGGAGCAGGGGCAGTTGGCAGGGACGGCGATGTTCCTGATGAAAAACCGGAATCCGGCCAGGCTGCGCCCGCCGCCGCCGGAGTGCAAAACTTCAGTTTTGCACGGGCAGATGAAGGAGCAGGAGCAGGGGCAGGAGCAGGAGCAGTTGGCAGGGACGGCGATGTTCC
>WYBG01000485.1 GCA_011526015.1 Deltaproteobacteria bacterium
AAGTCGAGTTAGCCGCCGATGCAGAAGGCGACAAGAACTGCCCCCTGGAATTCCACACTAACGGCAAAGAAATTCTTTATATCCATAACCGCCGCGTAATGGCGGTGGATATTGCCACGAAAGAAAAACGGGTTTTAGTTGATTTTGTCAAATGCAGTGGGGAGATCGGCATCGCTACGGATAAAAACCGGGTGGTATGCCGCGACGGCCATATCCTGCGCGCCATCGAACTCGATTCAAAAAATCACACCGTTTTCCATAAAGATAACTGCTCCGCGGCGATTTCCCCGGATGGCAATTTAGTTACTCACAACGACAATGGCGTCCCCCACCATCTCAACGTTTATGTAAGAAAGCTGAATGCTTCCGGCACGCAAACGAAGCCATTTACGCGGGTATCGCATCGCGTGATGCCGGAAGAGATCATGGGCGATAACCATCACTGGTCGAACCACAACGACTGGATCACTTGCGAGGGTGATAAAAACCGCAACGGCGTTCCCTATATGATCAATATTGCCACCCAAAAGGGCTACGTAATGGTAAACGTGGAGGGTGTGAAGTATCCGGATTTGTGGGTTGATAGTTCTGGCGCGGGTAAATAAAAAGAGGATTTATCCAGATGGCTTAGAGGCTGGTTTATGCCAAAGGCATGGCTTGCGCCAAAAGTTGCCACTCCCGGCACGAAGTGCTCCCATTTCCGTAGGAACCGCTTTGCGGCGGGAAAGGGATGCCTTTGGCAAGAGTCTTCGCTAAAGCCCCACAAAAGCTTCAAAATTATCCCGGTTGATGAGTTCCACCTGGCTTCCGGGGTAAGCTTTGAGAAATGTCTCAGGCGCTCGCCCTTTTCTGGCCTGCCATTTGATTTCAAAACCGGAAAGTCTCCCGCCGGACTCTTCCAGGTAATCTATTTCCTGCTGCTGATGGGTTCTCCAGAAATAAGCGTTCACCAGGTATCCATTGTTCGAATTTCGCTTGAGCCTTTCGCTAATCATAAAGTTTTCCCATAGCTGCCCCACATCCTGCCGGATTTGCAAAGAATTGAAGTTGTTGACCAGGGCGTTTCGGATTCCGGTATCATAAAAATAAATCTTGCGTAGTTTGCTCAACTCATTCCGGAGATTCCGGCTGAATGGAGACAGACGGTAAATGACAAAGGCTTTTTCCAAAAGTTGAATATAGTTCGTAATGGTTTCTTTGGTGACGCCGAGAGAATTTGCCAGCTCATTATAGGATACTTCCCGGCCAATTTGCAGCGCCAGGGCGATCAACAACTTTTCGAGAATTTCCGGGCGCCGGATATCCTGGTATTGCAAAATGTCTTTATACAGATAACTGGAAGCCAGGCTCTTCAGCAGAACTTGCGCTTCATCCGGTTTTTCTTCGATTTCGGGATACATCCCTAAAATGATACGGCTCTCCAGAATTCGCCGGAGCTCGATGAGGGAAAATTTCTGGGACAATTCCGGGAGGGAGAAAGGGAAAAGATGAAATTCATATTTTCTGCCCGTCAACGGTTCGACAATTTTATTCGATAAATCCAGGGAAGACGATCCTGTGGCGATTAATTGGCGGTCCGGGAAATTGTCAACAAACAGCTTCAACGTCAGGCCAATATTTTTGATACGCTGGGCTTCGTCGATAAAGATGATTTTTCTACGCCCGATCAGCGCCTGCAATTCCGTGGAGGTTACATCGGTCAACAATCCCCGCAAATCCGGCTCATCGCAGTTCAAATAAAGGGTATCATTTTCCGGAAATTTGTTTTGAATGGCTTTGATGAGCGTGGTTTTTCCCACCTGCCGCGCTCCATAAACAATCACTGCCTTGCCTTTAAAGAAACACGCTTCGATTCTCTCCTGAAGCAATCTCTTTATCATACTATTCTCCCCAAATGTGCTCAATCAGGATATTATACTCTCCCAAATTAAGATATTTGGGATAATAAGCAACTGAAATTTAATGGTCTCTCCTCCAACGCAGAAGATTCCCGTTGCCACAATCGACGTTACCCGGAGACCCTGGCCGGCGCACAGGCTCAAAAAAACGCCCGCACCTCCGCCTTCCCCAGGTGCAGCACCCGCAAAGCGGTTGCGTCTTTTCGCCCGGTATAATTGGCGCTGATGGTAATATTCCCGCTGATGAAATACTCGAACCGCGCCCCCCACAGCCAGGAGTTGCCGGGCTTCTTGCCCTTCCCCATCTCGAAAGGGATCGGGCGGTTGGCAGGATTCTCCGCTACTTCTACCTGCAAAAAAGTGAGGTTGGCGGTCGCCCGCGCCCGCCCGCGCATGGCATAGGAAATTTGCGGCCCCAGGTCCCAGAAATTCACCCCCAGGGGGCTTTGCTGGTTGCGGTCCCGTTCCAACCCCCGCTCCACCGCCAGCTCGAATTGCCAGTTGATACTCGGCCGCCAGTTGAAGCGGGTTAGCAACGCCTGGCTGAGAATATTCAAATTCCGCGAAGGCGCGGAGCTGACCCATCTCCTGGTCAAATTATTCTGATACCCCGCGGTGGCGTTCAGCTTGCGATTGAAAAACCGCCGCCGGTATTCCAGCAAACGTTCCGCGATGATGCGGGTCTCGTTGTTGGTGGGATCCAAATACTGGTTGGAGAGATTATCCCGGTAGCGCAGCCGCCCCAACACTCCCCAATCGGGGTTGCGCTCGTTATAATACAGATCCTGGTTGACGATATAGGCCCCCCGCAAAGTGCTCTCCGCGTTGTGCAGCTTGCCGAGATTCAACAAATAAATATCCCAGAAATCCTGCGTGCGACTCTGTTCCTCGATTTTAAAGTAGGTGAGGAAGGAGAGGCTGTTCAGGAGCGCATTGAAATCGCGAAGCTTTTTTTTCGGCTGGGTTGGGCGGTACTGCACCTGCAAGCCGGTTTCCAGCCGGATAACGCTCTCAAAATCGTTGGTGGGGATATTGACCAGGATAAAATTACCCTGGGGATCGGGCACGTATTCGTTCAGGGTGGAATCGTAGCGGAAATTGCCCCGGTTCTCGCCCACGTCTAAGTAGCGCTGCTCCAGCAGGGCTTGCAGCTCGCTGGCGACCTTATAATCCCAGCGGGTGGTGAGGCTGCCCCCGGGGGTGCGGTGCTGCAATTCGATGTTGGCGATGTGGCTCTGGCGATCCTGCCAGGTGGTATCCTGGAATTGGGCGTCGGGCTGGTACAACGGAACGCTATCCGCGGGAAGCTGCTCGAAGAAATCGCTATAATCCTTATCCCGGAGGGCAAAGGAAAATTGCCCGCGCAGGTTTCCTTCCGGGGCCAGGGCGCCCTGAACGCTGTAAGTGCGGGTGGCGGCCTGCTCCAGGGTGCGCCCGGCAACGTGGGGATCGTACAAAAAATCGCTGCGCTGCTGGTAATTTAGCTGCCAGTCGATGGCCAACAGGCGGCGCAAGTCCAGCGCGGCGCGGTGGTCCCGGAACACAAAGCCGGTTACCCGACCGTCTGCGGCCCTCTCTACCCGGCGGTCTTCGGATTTGAACCCGTAACGCGGGGTCAATTTCCCGATATTTTTGGACACCGCGGCGCTCTGCCGCAGCCAGTCGCTTTGATCGATTTCGCTGCGACTGTCCACCGTTTCCAGGCCCAGCCCAATCTCCGGCCAAAACGATTTCTGAAATACCTGCACTTTGCCGGATTGCCGCCAGGAGGAGATTCCCAGGCCCTTGTCGAGACTGCCGGCGTTTCCTTCGAGACGAAGATGTTTATTGGGCTGATAAGCTCCGGAAACTTCCAGGCTGTTCTCCCGGTTGGTCAAATTGCTCTCTCCCAGGTTCCATTTGTAGGCGTATTCCGGTTGGAGAGGGCGATCCAGGGGCGCAAAGGTCTCTTCCTGGCGCACCCAGCGGGCATCTAAGCGCAGGCTGCCGAGGTTGGTTCCCAACAGCCGCAGGGCGGAATCCTGCAAGGTGGTGACCATTTGCAAAGCCCCGCCGCGGTTGTTTTCGTCGTCGAGGGAGGAAAAAACGTTTTGGTCAAAATCGCTTCCGGCAAACTCTCCCCGCACCGACCAGGCCCGGGATATATTTACGCCCACGCCCAGGTCGAGAAATTTTTTGTCCCCCGCCAGGGGGATTAGGCGCACCGGGAGGTAATCCCCCTGGCCGGGGCCCACAAACCGGAATACCCCCAGGCTCTCCCGCAGGTACTGGCCGTTGCCCGCCCCCACCCCGCTGAAGCGCACCCGGTAGTCGCCGTTGCCCGATCCCACGTATTTGTAGTAAACTTTGACGGTATCATTCCCGACCGCCACCAGGGTATCCAACTGTAAGTAGTCGCCGGCTGCCGTATCGGGGATAACCCCGCTGACCGTGGCTTTCAAGGGATCGTCTCCCGCCGCGGCCAGGACTTCTTTCTCGATTTCTTCCAGGGGGGTATTGTCTTCTAACAGGTTATTGGTATCATCCCACTCCCGGAAGAAGCGCACGTCGTAGCTTACCCGGTTGGCGAGGTCCGCGGCGGCGGAGGAAACCCCCACAAGGTTCCGCCCATAACGCTGGAAGGTGTTGGTATATTCGAAATCTGTCTCGATGCGGTTCTCGGAAGTGATCAGGCGTTTGTTGGTGAAGGTGATTTGCGCCAGCCCGTAATCGATGACGTAATCATTATTCTGCCCCCGCACTTGCAGCGTCCCATCCACGTACACCCGCTCGGTGCCCGCCAGCACGATGATTTCCCGCTCCCCGTTGCGCCCGGTCAGCAGGTAGGGCCCCTGGAATCCTTCCTGGGCCAGAAAGCGGTTGGAATGGAAAATCCCCCGGGAAGTTCCGTAGGTCGCCTGCTGCGAGGTGGCTTTGAAACGGTTCTCCACGGTGATGCCCTGGAGCTTGCGCTGTAAGTTTCCGAAGGTGGATTGGCCGTAGATCAGGTTGTAATCTCCCAGGGTGCCTCCCAGGTAGGGGCTGGTGATCTTCACAAACACTTTATCCACCTCTTCCAAGGTCTGGGTAGTGCCCTCCGGCTGGATGGGGGTGCTCTGGTCGGTGAGGGCGGCCACTAACTCCACGTCCGGGGTGATTTTGCCGGAAAGCTGCAAGTTGAGGCCGGAATTAAGGGTGAGATCCTGGTTGTTGCCGATCTCGATCCCGCGCACAATGCTGCCGCTCTTTTGCAGGTTGGCCTGGTAACTGTCGATCTCCTCCAAAAATTTGGGTTTCACGGCCCGCGCGGCAATTTCCCCTTTCTGCGAGGCGGCGGTATCCTCCGCGGCGATTTCCTGCAATTCCCGGTGGTAATAATCGGCGATCAGGGGAAAGGGATACTTGCGGTAGATGATCAACAGGGCGCCGGCGGCGGGCAATTCTCTCAGCAGTTGCACCTCGCCCTGGCGGTAGTCGATGCGATAATCAATGTTGGGCAGCAGCCGGGGGGAGAGCCTCCCCTCCGGAAGGATTTTCAGGTAGATTTTTTCGCTGTTGGGGATGAGAAAGGCGTGCGGCAGGCGGAACGGCTTCAGGAACGAATCCGCGGCCACTTCCACGGTATCCTGGGGAAGGTCCTGCAGGATTTTTGGCAGCGGTTGTTCCTGGGCGAACAGGAATCCTCTCCCGCCCAGGAGTAAAAGCGATGCCAAAATGTAGATGAAGGAGTGCTTCACTCGCCGCCAATCCGGTGTCTGTTCAATTCGCGATGCTCGATGCTGGATACTCGATGCTCGATACTGGATGTTGGATGCTGGATATTCGACTCGCGATGTTCGATACGGAATTCGCTCTCATCCAGCATCGAATATCGAATATCGAGTATCGAGTATCCAGCATCGAGTTCCAGTCACCCCAGCGCCACACACAGCGCGGTCACGTTCTCCTGCTGGAAGCGCCGTTTTGCCAGAACCGCTTCCACCAGCGGACCGGCCAGGTTAGCGTTCTCCCCGGCGGACAGTATTTGCGCGATTTCCGAGGCGGACAGGCTGCGGTGCACGCCTTCGCTGCATAACAGCAGGCGGTCTCCGGGATTCAAGGAAAAGGGGGTTTTGGCAGCGTCGATCTCCCGCAGGGTTCGCAACCCCAAAAAGCTGTACAGCGCGTCACGGTCGGGATGGCTTTCCGCGTCTTCCTTTTTCATCCGGCCTTTCGCAACTTCTTCCCGTAATTTGTTCAGATAAAGATGGTCGGTGGTCAACTGCTTCAACTGCCCGTTGCGCAGCAAATACAAGCGGCTGTCCCCCGCGGCGATCCAGTACAAACTTTTCTCGAAAAAGAGCGCGGCGGTAAGGGTAGCGCCGAGATTGTTTTCCGCCTTCAAATCTTTGGCCAGGGCTAATACCGCGTCATTGGCGGCGCGCAGGGCGCGGTGCAGCGCCGCGGGAATTTTTTCCTCGGCGGATTTGGCCTGCCAGGCTTTTTTAAACGCCTCTACCGCGGTGCGGCTGGCTTCCCGGGCGTGGGCATGGCCGCCCATCCCGTCGGCGATTACGGCCAGAAATTCCTGCCGCTCCCGCGCCGTTTCCGGGTCAGAAAATCCGAAGGCGTCCTGCTGCTCCCGGTTCGAGCCGGGATGCTGGGCGTGGGAGAAGAGCAATTTCCCGCCCGGGAGTGCGATTTCCGTTGCCGGGGCAGCAGCCGGGGTGGGCGCAGGCGCTTCTGCGCGCCGGCGGGGTTCGGGCGCGGGAATCTCGAAACCGGCGCTCTCCCGGCGGAAGCGTTTCCGCAAGACTGCGATCAGGAGCCCGACTGCCAGCAGCAACCCGGCGACCCATACAATCCAGCCGGCGGAGCCGCCCTCGCCGGTCTCTTCGGGCAGAAAATCCTCCGCCGGGGGCGGGGCGCCCGGGGAGGCCTGGGAAGTATCTTGCACTTCAATTGGGGCATTATCCCCGCCGGGCGCCGCGGTTTCGGCGGGGGTTTGGGGCGACGCCGGGAGCTCCCGGGCCGGCTCGGGCAGCGCGGGTAATGCTGCGGGTTGTGCTTCCACCGGGGCTTGCCGGGAAGCCGCCGCGGTATCCGGTGCGGTTCTGCGCAGGGTATCGCTTCCGGCCCTTGCGGAAGGCGGTTCTGCGGTGGTATCCGGCCTTGCGGCTGCGCTGGCGGAAGTATCCGCTTGCTGCGGCTGCGCCGGGGCGGTTTGAACCGTATCTTCCCGCGCGGCTGCGGATGTATCCGGCAGGGTTTCGTTGCTGGTATCCACGCGGGCGGAATCCGCGGAACCCGTCCCGCCGCCGCTGGTATCCGGCGGGGAAGGCGATTGTGCGGGCAGCGAACCCGCCGCGGCCAGTAACAAGGCGATCAAAATGGCAAAAATGTAATTTTTCATGGGCAAACTCTTTTAATCATGTTGATTTGAACCACGAATTGACGCTAATAAACGCCAATGGGGTTTTTGATCCTGTTCATCTTGTTGATCCCGCCCCAAAACGGATTTCATTCACGATATTGGGTTTAAGAGGAAAACATTGTGAAAAAAAAGTGGCGCACCACGCCCGGTTTTAGCAGAATGGTCAACCCCGCGCCGCTGAGCGCGCCCCACAGGTGGCCTTCATGATCAATAAAAGAATAGCGGTTCTTCGCCGCGTAGTAGCTGATCGCCACGAAGAGAATGGCGAACAGCCAGGCTTTAATCGGGAGCACAAAAAATGCCAACAGGGTGGTGTTGGGATAAAACAGAATAAAGCTGAACAGTACCCCGGATAACGCCCCGGAAGCGCCGAGGCTGCGAAAACTGGGGCTGTCTTTCCGCCGGGCCACGGAAATCCCCGCGCTGATGGCCATGCTCCCGAAGTAAATGATGGCGAAACGCCAGGAGCCCAAAATCCGCTCCAGCGCAAACCCGAAATACCAGAACACGATCATATTGAACAGCAGGTGAAGGTAGTTGGCATGGATGAACCCGTGCGAGATGAGCTGAAAATACTGGCCTTCGTGCGCCACCCCGTAGGGATGCAGCACCCAGGTATCAAAAATGCGGGGATTGCGGCTCAGCGCGTAATAGCTGATCCCCAGGGTGGCCAGAAAAATGAGCGTCGCCAGGGGCGTTTCGAGCAGGTTTCCGTGCATGGTGGTTGAACTCTCTCCGGTTTTTGATGGTGAAGTAATACGTGATGCGTAAAACGCAATGGGCAATGTGCGCTGCGTATTGCGTAGTGCGTATTGCGTAAAAAAACGGAATACGCACTACGCAATACGGAATTGACTCTAAGTTACGCATTACGGGTTACGTTTCACGCATCACGCATCGCCCGGCGCAGCGCCTCCGCGGGATGAAGCGCCGGCCTTCCGCTGCCGTGTAAGATTTGCTGCCGGCAACTGGTTCCCGCGGCGACGATCAGGGTATCTGCCGCGGCTTCCCGCACTGCCGGCAACAGTCGCTGCTCCGCCATGGCCAGGGAAATCTCATAATGCTCCCGCTCGTACCCGAACGCCCCGGCCATGCCGCAGCACCCGGAATCGACTTCGCTCACCTCATAACCCGCCAGTTCTAACACCTGCCTGAGCGGTTTCGTTCCTGACAGCGCCTTTTGATGGCAGTGCCCGTGCAACAGGGCTTTCGCTTTCCTGCCCTTGCCGGCGAATTTTCCGGCCAGCTCCCGGCAGTGATCAGGATCGGCAAGAAACTCTTCCAACATGAAGCTATGCGCCGCTACTAACTTTGCAGCCGGATCATCCGGCAGAAGATACAAATATTCATCCCGGAAACTCAACAGGCAACTGGGTTCCAGCCCAATGATGGGAATTCCATTTTCGGCGAAGGAGGCCAGGGTTTTTACGGTGTCCTGCGCGGCCCGGCGGGCTTCTTTTACCAGCCCTTTGGAGATCATCGGGCGCCCGCAGCATTTGTGTCCCGGCAGCAGCACCTCGTAGCCCGCCGCTTCTAATACTTCCAGCGCCGCAATAGCGACGTGCGGATCGTTGTAGGTGTTGAAGGTATCGTTGAACAATACCACCTGCTTCCGCGAGGGGTCGAGGCACCGTTTGGGGCGATTTTTTTGAAACCAGGCGGTAAACGGCTGCGCCGCGAAGGCCGGGAGGGAGCGTTTTTCGCTGATGGCGAGGGCGTGGTGGAGGAATTTTCGCAGCGGCGGAAGGCGCATTTTCCAGTTGATCAGGGGGGCCCACGCCCCGCCGGCCAGCCGGCTGAGGGCGGCGATGTTCCCGAACAGCCGCGCCCGCAGGGGAACCCCGTGGGCTTCGTAATAGTGCGCCAGGAATTCAAACTTGATTTTGGCCATGTCCACCGAGGAAGGGCATTCCGCCTTGCACCCCTTGCACTCGATGCACAAATCCATCACCCGGTACATCCGCTTGCTGCTGAGCTCTTGCAGGGGAAGCTGCCCGGAGAGCGCCGCCCGCAAGGCGTTGGCGCGACCGCGGGTGCTGTGCTCTTCCTCCCGGGTGGCCATGAAGCTGGGGCACATGGTTCCGCTGTTGCGTTTGCGGCAGACCGCCGCGCCGTTGCACATTTCCACGGCGCGGTGAAAACCCTGGTCTTCCCGGAAATCCAAATGTTCCCTAACCGGGGGGACGGTGTACTCCGTCCCGTAGCGCAGATGATCGAGCATAGAGGGGGCATCAACGACGTTGCCGGGGTTGAGAAGGTTATCGGGATCGAAAATACGCTTGGTCTGGCGGTAAAGGGCGTACAATTCTTTCCCGAAAAAGGTTTCATTCAGCCAACTGCGGCTGCGCCCGTCGCCGTGCTCGCTGGAGAGCGCCCCGCCGTACCGCCCCAACAGCTCCGCGGAAAACCGGGCGATTTGGGGCATTTTCTCCAGGTCTGCGGCAATTTTGGCGTTGATGAGCGGGCGCACGTGCAAACAACCGGCGCTGGCGTGGGCGTAGTAGGTCACTGGCGCGCCCAGCCCGGCGCAAAATTCTTCGATGCGGGAAATGTATTCGGCGAGGCGCTCCGGGGGCACCGCGGCGTCTTCGATGAAGGGGATCGGTTTGTGGTCGCCTTTCATGCTCATCAGCAGCCCCAGGCCGGCCTTGCGCACTCCCCAGACGTTCTGCTGCTGCGCCGGCTCCAGCGCCTCTACCACGCTACAGGGGACGCGGCGCTGCGCCAGGCGGGTTTTCAGGCGTTGGATTTTGCCGCGCAATTCCACTTCGCTTTCCCCATAGAATTCCGTGATCAGGATAGAGTGGGGATTCCCATCGCTAAAACTTGCCAACATGCGGGCGTATGCCGGCACGCCCCGGCAGAGGGTGAGGGCAAAATTATCCAGCAACTCGATGGCGGAGGGGTGAGTCTCCAGGATCGTTGGCACCGCGGAGAGCGCCTCGTGCAGGTCTTGAAAATGCAGCAGCGCCAGGGCGGTTTGTTTGGGCGCAGGAACCAGGCTCAGGGTGATCTCGCTCATCACCGTTAGGGTGCCTTCGGAGCCGCAGATCAGTTTGGCAAGGTTGAAGCGCGAATCCTGCGGGTAGTTGAACGATAGCCGGTTATCCGGGTTGGTGATGAGGCGGTCGAGGTTGTAACCCCCGGCGCGCCGCCAGTGCCGCGGGGTGCGGGCGCGAATCGTCTCAGCGTGATCTTTGGTAAGTGCGGCAATTTCCCGGTAAATTTTCCCCTCCAGGCCGGGGCGGCGCCGGTATTGGGCCAGCAAATCCTCCTCCAGGGGACGAAAGTAGAAGGGGCTGCCGTCGCTGAGGTATCCATTGCATTCCAGCACGTGGTCCGCGGCCATCCCGTAGAGAATGGAGTGCGCGCCGGTGGAGTTATTGCCGACGATGCCGCCCATGCCGGCGCGATTGCTGCTGGCGGGATCGGGGCCGAATTGCAGCCCCAACGGTTTGAGATGCGCGTTCAGATCATCCAAAATCACCCCCGGCTGCACCCGCGCCCGGCGCTCTTCCGGGTTGACCTCCA
>WYBG01000486.1 GCA_011526015.1 Deltaproteobacteria bacterium
CATATGCTGCGCTTCTCTATCCAGCAAGAGCATCGTGACGAGCATTGTGCTCGCTAACTTGTGACGATCCCGGCTCATGAGGCTGTTGCAGACTTTCAGGCTCCCAAGGCGAATCTGCAACTGCCTCCTCATCCGGGATCGTCACACAGCGGGGGAAGTTCTGCTTCTTGGCGAAAAAATTGCCCAAGACCACGTGATAAGACGCTTTTCCATATCAATACAGACCAGGAGACCGGCTCATGAAAATTCACCGGGGAAATTTTGCCGCTATTTTCGGCGGGGCCTGCGCCGGCTCGGAGGCCGCTTCCCGATTGGCGCACTGCGGGGTTTACGTCGCGGTGTTCGAGCAGCACACCCTGCCCTACGGAAAAATCGAGGACGGCCTGCCCAAGTGGCACATCAAACTGCGCGATAAAGAGGAGAGCAAAATCGACGAGCGGCTTTCCCATCCGAATATATTTTTCATTCCCAATACCAGGCTGGGGCGGGAGGTGCACTTTGAGGACGTGGTTCGCAACTGGGGATTCGGGGCGGTGATCCTGGCGAACGGGGCCTGGCGTGACCGTCCCCTGCCGGTCGCCGGCATCGATGAGCACCTGGAGAAGGGACTCTATTATCAGAATCCGTTCGTGGACTGGTTCAACCATTACCACGAACCGGGATATACCCGGCACTGCTACGAAGTGCAGGACGGCGCCACGGTAGTGGGGGGCGGGCTGGCCTCCATCGACGTGGCTAAAATCCTGATGTTAGAAACGACCCAACGCGCCCTGGCGGAAAAGGGCTGCCAGACCGATATCTTTACGTTAGAGCACCAGGGCATTCCCAAAACCCTGGAGGCGCTGGGGTTGTCTTTTTCCGACCTGGGGTTAAAGGGCTGCACCCTGTTTTACCGCCGCCGCAGCGTGGATATGCCGCTGAGTTATATCTATCCCGATCCCACCCCGGAAGACCTGGAAAAAGCCCACCGGGTGCGCCAGAAAATCCTCAGCAATGCCCAGCAAAAGTATCTCTTCCATTTTCAGGAGTGCTGCAAGCCGGTGGAGAAGATTACCGAGGGAGAGCGCCTGGCCGGGCTGGTATTCCAGCGCACCCGGGTAGAAAATGGAAAGGTGGTCTCCGTTCCCGGCAGTGAATTCGCCGTGCGCAGCCCCCTGGTGATCTCTTCCATCGGTAGCATTCCCGAACCGATCCCCGGCATTCCCACCAGCGGCGAGCTGTTCAATATTCCGGATGAAGATACCGGCAGGCTGGCCGGTTATCCCAACGTTTACGGGCTGGGCAACGTAGTGACGGGGAAGGGCAACATCCGCGATTCCGAGCTGCACGCCCGGAAAATCGTGCACTATATTATCGAAAACGTATTTCACACCCACGCCGGGGCCATCGAAGCCGAGCGCATGGAGGACGACCCCGCGGCGCAGGCGGAGGTGGAACGAAAGGGTTTGTTGGAGGAGGGCCAGGTGCAGGCGATTCTCAAACGTATTGCCGATTTGCAGCGCAAAGCCGGCTTTGACGGGAATTATCAAAAGTGGGCGGAAACGCACCGCCCCCCGCGGCTGGAAACCCTCATCGGATACAGTAAGGGAAAATAACCGGCTTCCCGCGTTTCAGCGCTCCAGATCCTCCGCTTCCGCAAAGCGGTAGCCCACGCCCCAGACGGTTTTGATGTATTTGGGTTGGGCGGGATTTTTTTCGATTTTGCTGCGCAGGCGGTTGATATGGGAGTTGACGGTATGGTCGTAGCCGTCAAAGTGGTATCCCCAGACGATATCCAGCAGTTCCTGGCGGGTGTAAGCCCGTCCCGGGTGGGTGACCAGGAGGGCCAGGAGGTCGAATTCCCTGGCGGTCAGGTCGATCTTTTTCCCGGCCAGGGTCACTTTGCGCTTCTCGAAATTGATGCGCAGCTCATCGAATTCCACTTCCGGGGGCGTCGCGGCTGCCGCCTCCTTTTTGATCGCATCCACCCGGCGGAGCAGCGCCTTCACCCGGGCCATCAGCTCCCGCAGGCTGAAGGGTTTGGTAAGGTAATCATCCGCGCCTAACTCCAGGCCTAACACTTTATCCAGTTCATCGGATTTGGAGGTGAGCATCAGGATCGGGAGGCTTTTCTTCTCTTCCCGGATGCGCTTGCACACTTCCAGGCCGTCCAAACGGGGGAGCACCAGGTCCAGGATCACCAGGGCATAATCGTTTTGAAGCGCCTTATCAAGCCCTTCGACCCCGTTGGCGGCGTGCTCGAAAGTAAATCCCAGCTCCTTCAAATGAATTTTGACCAGGTCGGCAACATCCGGATCGTCTTCGATCACCAGCACCTTTTTTTCCATCGCGCAAGCCTCATCAGTAGGAAGTTCAACATAACGATTTGACCCTGCAAAGATGTCACCGGAAATCCGAAAATGCAAGAGCGAACCTTTTAGGGGCTGTTTTAAAAGTCGCCTGCCTGGGCAGACATGCCACTCTAAGTCCCACAGACGCGAAGAAATCACAAAGAGACAATAAATTTCTTAGTGATCCCGGTTGGCCGCATAGGCGTAAACCTTAGCCGTAACATGCCACCCCTTCGGGGTTTCTTGGCTAAAACAGGCCAGGGTTTTCTATAAACATGCCACTGCTCCGCAGTTTTTTTGAGCCACTGCCAGCCCGTAACCCCGAAGGGGTGATATGTTTATAGCCCCAATGCCCCATTAAAACCGCCTAAACCCCGGAGGGGTGATATATTCGAGAGTGGTTTAG
>WYBG01000487.1 GCA_011526015.1 Deltaproteobacteria bacterium
GGGTTGCACAACTCAAAAAATCACCCTAAACAAGCATGGCAATTTAGTGGATCACCCAATTTTTGTCAATTTCTTTAGATAAAGGAGGAGAGCGGGTTTGGAGTTACGAGTTTAGAGTTTCGGGTTTTGAGTTGAGGGAGAATTTCCGGCTCAGAGGGGTAGATACCCCACGGCAGTACTAAACAATTAATGCTCCCTGTTGCAGCGACCCCGCAAGGAGCGGGGTCGTACAGTGCGACAAGCATCCCTGCTTGTCGCGAAACAGCATTAACAATTTATCACTACCGATACCCCACAAGCGGCGGCGTTTTTGACGCATACCATCCCCGCGGTTTACCGAATCAGCAGTAATTTACGGGTCAAGGAAGAACGGCCATCGCTGAAACGGTAAAAATAGATCCCGCTGGGCAGGGCATTACCGGAGGTGTCTTTGCCGTCCCAGGTAAATTGGTGAAAACCGGTGAAGACTCTCGGGGTCTGATGAACGTAAACCTTGCGCCCCAGCAGGTCGAAAATTTCGATTTGAACGGTAGTGGGACGCGGTACCCCATAGAGAATGGTGGTATTGCCATTGAAAGGATTAGGAAAATTCTGGCTCAATTTGAAATAAAGCGGAATGCCGGTAAATTCCCCTTCCTCGATCCGGCGCAGTTTTTTCAGCACCCAGCGCTGCGGGTCGATCTCCAACAGGTTGGGCAGGAAATCGGTGCGGAAACGGAATTCCTGGGCGGGCAGACTGTCCCAAATGGTAAACAGGGTATCCGAACCGCCTCCCGCCAACCGGATTTGCAGGGGCATTTTATAGGGCAGGGTGTTGAGTTGCGGTTGCAGGTTCTCCTGGGAAATTTCCAGCGTCGTTTCATACCCGGAACCGTCGGCCCCGGTTTTCCAGCGATATTCATACACCGGCCTGCCGACGCGATAGATCCATTGCTCGAAGAACCAGCTTAAATCCCGCCCGCTAACTGCTTCGCAAATCTCCTGGAAATCTTCCGTTACGGCGTTCCCGTAGGCAAGTCCAGGAGTTGTGGCGTAACGGTTCAGGGCGGCGAAGAAGAGCGAATCGCCTAAAACTCCGCGCAGCATGTGCAGTACCCAGGCGCCCTTTTGGTACACCGTAACGCTGAAGAGGGCGCGCAGGTTGGTAGTATCCTCCACGAACAGGGCGCCTTCAAACGAGCCGATGTCGAGCTCGTTCATGTACTCGAGATAAGCCGCTTCCCCACCCCGGTATTCCTCCCACAACCCCACGCTATAGGTCGCGAATCCTTCGTTCAGCCAGATGTGCGGCCAGTTTCGCGGGGTGATGCAATCCCCAAACCACTGGTGGGCTAATTCGTGGGCGACGGCATAGTCGCCGCTATGAGTGCCGGTGATAAATTTTACGTTGAGGGTGGTGAGGGTCTGGTGTTCCATGGAAGCGCCGCCGGGAACGCTGGCCATGCCGTATTTTTCGCGGATAAAAGGGTACTCGCCGAAAATGGGGGCAAAGGCAGCGATCATCTCTTTGGTGATGCTAAAATCCTCCCGGGCAAGCTCTAAAAGCTCCGGGAAGACGTAATATTGAAGCCGCATGGAGTCCCCGGCGGCGGAGACATACCAGTCGGAGAATTCCGCATAATCGGCGATGGCGAGAAAAACCAGGTAGGTGCTGATGGGATAGCGGGTTTCCCAGGAATAGGTGTGGTAATTGCCCGGAAGGGGGATAATCCCGCTGAGCACCCCGTTGGAGGCGACGACGAGGTTTTCCGGAACGGTAACATTCAGGAAAACCGAATCCGCTTTATCGGCGGGATCATCCTTGCAGGGCCACCAGGCGGGAGCGCCATAGGGTTCGCTGAGGGTCCAAACGCGGGGAACGCCTTGAAAGTAGCTCCAATTAAAGGCGCCCAGCCCCGCCGCCTGGGGCTGCCCGCGGTAGAAAATTTCGATGGAAAACGCCTCTCCGTTTTGCAGCGGGGCGGAAAGCTGAATATCAACGCGGTTTCCGGATCGTTGAAAATTCAGCGAGTTGCCCTGCTGCCGGATGGCCTCGACCGCCATGTTAGCGAATAGATCGATCTCTAAGTGCGACAATGGGGAGGCTAAACTGACCCCTTCGATCACCACCGAACCTTGCAGAAGCTGCAGATCCGGGCGAATATTCAGGTTCAAGCGGTAGAACTGCACGTCGAATTGGCGTTGGGCCGGCAAGGTTGGAGTATCATGCAAGGATTGGCGTGCAGTAAATCGCGCTTTTTCCCACTCCCGGAGGTTTTCCAGCATCTTCTGAACTTCGGAAACTTCCTGGGCGGCTAACGGCGCAGCGGCGCCGAGCAATGGCGCGATCAAGCTGAGAATGGTTAAGCAAGCCTTTTTCACGGCAATCGTGAGCATGGGATAATGCTGCGCGTAAGCCGCAGACGGCAGCGCGCCGGATTTGATGCGCTGTTTAGGGAGCAGTTGTCCTGGATGCACGAAATCGCCCACTCAATTTTAAACCATCACGGATGTTCAGGCCCATGAGCGTGAGATTCACCGACCCGGCGAGAAGCTCTGCACCCTGAACCAGGTAGAAAGTTGCGCCGAATGACCCCGCCGAAGCCCAGCGGTCGAGGAGAATAGCAGCGGGAACCAATACAAGCAGCCCATTTGCAGCAATGAACGGCATCCGTTTCTTCTTGGTTTCGATCAGCCGCCCTCGCCTTGATTTTGAGAGCGCAAAGCCGCTGCCGCCTGTGGCAATAATGGCGGGCACAAGGATAAACAGGCCCGGGGCCACGATAAGACTCTTGACGGTTGCCACAGCAGCAGGAGAACCGAAAACTTCGACCACGACCGTGGAAAGGAAGAAGGCGACGATGGTGAATGTTGCCAAAAAACCCGCCAGAAAATGAATAGTTTTCGCCATTGTGATTTCTCTTGCTCCCTGATTTTA
>WYBG01000488.1 GCA_011526015.1 Deltaproteobacteria bacterium
AACCTGTTGACAAGCGTACCTTTCCATATTATATTTGCACGCTTTTTGATCGCGGGGTGGAGCAGTCTGGTAGCTCGTCGGGCTCATAACCCGAAGGTCGCAGGTTCAAATCCTGCCCCCGCTACTAATAAGGTGGCAGTTGGCAGCGGCAGTAGCAATTAATAGTGATTGTTACTGTTACTGAAAACTGCCACTTGCTATCTCATGCGCGTTAAGCTTTTGGCGTCAGAAAGACGGCGGCATAGCTCAGTTGGTCAGAGCAGCGGAATCATAATCCGCGTGTCCGGGGTTCGAATCCCTGTGCCGCCACTTATTTTTTCCCGGGGGTTATGAAAAATTCCCTCAAATATGCCTTCCTTGAGTTCGTCAATCGCCATCAATTGATTCTTCCGGGGCAAAAAGTGCTGGCGGCGGTCAGCGGCGGGGTGGATTCCCTGGTGCTGCTGCATTTGCTGCAAACCTGGCAACCCTATTTCAACCTGGCTATCGGCGTGGGGCATTTTAATCACCGGCTGCGCGGGAAGGCCGCGGACGCGGACGAGCGGTTCGTGCGCTCAACCTGCGAGGGCGCGGGCATTCCCTTCTTCCGCGGCAGCGGCGAGGTGAAAGAATATGCCCGCCAGCATAAATTTTCGATAGAAGAAGCCGCCCGCAAGCTGCGGGAAGCATTTCTGGAAAATTGCCGCCGGGAGCAGGGCTACGACGCCATCGCCACCGGGCACAACCTCAACGATCAGGCGGAAACCCTGCTGATGCGCCTGCTGACCGGGGCCGGGCCGGAAGGGCTGGCGGGCATTCGCCTGCGCCGGGAAGGTTTTATCCGCCCCCTGCTGTTTGCCGAACGCGCGGAGATCGAAGCCCACGCCGCCGCCCACCGGATCGAATTCCGGGAAGACCGTTCTAACCGGGACGTGCGCATCCGGCGCAATAAAGTTCGCCATAAGCTGATCCCCTACCTGCAGAGAGAATTTCACCTGGCCGATTTGAAACCATTTCTGAACTTAGCCTTAACGATGCAGGAGTGGCTTCCCCAATTATACCAGCAGGTAGAGCGGTTGTGGAAAGAGGCCGTGAAAGTGGAATCCGAAAATAAAATTCGGCTTGGAATAACTATCTATTCAGGGTATTTTTCGCAGATTCAAATCCGGATACTGGAGCGTATCCTGGCGCAGTTGGCGGGAGCGGAGAAACGATTAACCTTTAACCAGTTCGCCGATTTCTCCGGTTGGATCCGGGAAGGAAAAGAAAGCAGCCGCTTTCTGCTTCCGGGGAACATCGCTGTCAACCGGGCGGAAGGGCAGTTAATTTTCGAACCGGCGGCGAATTTGAAAAAAATCGAGGTGCAGCAGGATATTTTCCCCGGGCAAAGTTATGAGAACCGTGAATTAGGCGTTTCCCTGCGCGCCAGCCTGGGGGAGAAGAAGCGGGTTCGATGGGGGAAACACCCCGGGGTGGAATACCTGAATGCGGATCGTTTGAATTTCCCATTGCGGTTGCGCAACTGGCGCCCGGGGGACCGTTTTCAGCCGCTGGGGATGGCGCATCCGAAGAAATTAAGCGATTTTTTAACCGATGAACCGGGGCTGTTCCTGCCCCGGGAGCGGATGTTGGTGCTGGAGAACCGCGGCGAGATCGTATGGGTGGTGGGAAGCCGCATCAGCGAAAAGTATAAGATCACTGAAGCAACCGGGAAAGTTTTAAAACTGGAAGTTAGAAAGCTATGAAACCGACCGATTATGTGCAGATCGATAACCTTAAATTCAAGGTGCTGTTATCGGAAGAGCAGATTCAGAAACGGGTGAGGGAATTGGGAGAGCATATCTCCCGGGATTTCCACGGCTCGGTGCCGATTATGGTTGGGGTGCTGAACGGCGGGGTGCTGTTCCTGGCGGACCTGATCCGCAGTCTTTCCATCGATTGCGAGATGGATTTCATCAAAATCTCCAGCTACGGCAACCAGCGGGTTTCTTCCGGGGAAATTACCATGATCAAGGATTTCAGCGCCGATTTGCACGGCCGCCACGTCATCGTCATCGAAGACATCGTCGATTCCGGCCTCTCCGTACAATATTTGCAGCGCCGCATCCGCAACATGAAACCGGCCTCTTTGAAAATTGTATCATTACTGGTCAAGAAAGAAGCGTTCAAAGCCGACGTGAAAATAGACTACCTGGGCTTCGAAATCGAGAATAAATTTGTGATCGGCTACGGGCTGGATTACAAGCAGTTGAAACGCAACGTGAATGCCATTTATCAACTGGTGGAATAGTTGAATGGCTCATCCCGGCCAAAAGGCATACATCCAATAAAACCAGTAACTGATGACGAAATTTGAGATCCTCGGCGAAATCAGGGAGATTGAGACAATTGCAGCAGGCCGGGGTGTATATATCCGCCGTTATCTGGAACGCACTTATGGCAAGGGCCGTTGGCGGAAGATGAAGGGGGTGGCCACTGTACAACTTACAGATAACACAATTTGTGAGGCCGAGATACACTGGTTTGAAGCGCACGGTGTAGGCCGTAAAGATTTTAAAATCAAGAAAGTGATTCGATGAGCGGCTTTGTAATCTGTATTAACAACGATAGCAATCCGGCAAGCCTGATATTGGGCAAAGTTTACCGCACACTGCCAGATGCAGAGGCGGAAGCGCACAACATGCTGCGTATCATAGATGAGGACCGCTCAGAGCCTGGCGGTTATCTGTATCCAGCCTCCATGTTTGCACCAGTAGATTTGCCGGAGGAAGCAGTGCTGGCGTTGACGGCGGAGGGTGGATGAATGCGCCAGGAGCGTCGCCTGCACGGAACGATTTGTTGTTTCAAGCACGGTCTGGCAGTCCTGTTAGCATCGGGCATCTGATTCTGATAAACCTTAATAGATTGGTGACACAAATATGAAAGAAAACCCCAACGACATGTTTAAAGGCAAACGTCCCCCGAACGGGCCCAACAAAAATAACCGCGATGATTTCCAGTGGAAGAAAGGCTCCCGGTCGGTGCTGTTCTGGGTGATCTTTTTTTTAAGCATTGCATTTTTGGCGCTGATGTTCCGCGGCCAGAACCAGGAGGAGAACGAAATCGACTATGCAACCTACCTGGGCTTGCTGCAAAACAACCAGATCGAGAAAGCGGAAATCGTGGTCAAAAGCGAACGCGCCTACGAGTTTGTCGGCTATTTGAAAAGCGAAGCCTCCACGGACGGAAAAGCGCCCAAAGTGACCCGTTTTAAAACCACCCTGCCCTACCTTACCCCGGAAATGGTCGCCGAATGGCAGCAAAAAAACATCGAAGTCAAGTTCGTAGAATTGTCCACCGACTGGCTGGACTATTTCGGCACCGTGTTGCCCTGGATTTTGATTATCGGCATCTGGATTTTTTTCTTCCGGCGCATCCAGGGAGGCGGCGCGGGGAAAAACATCTTCTCTTTCGGGAAAAGCCGCGCCCGTATGTTCATGGAAAGCGAAACCCGGGTCACCTTCGACGATGTGGCCGGCTGCGAAGAAGCGAAAGAGGAGTTGAAAGAGATCATCGAATTCTTGAAAACTCCCGCTAAATTCAGCAAACTGGGCGGGAAGATTCCCAAAGGCGCTTTGCTGTTAGGCCCCCCGGGCACCGGGAAGACCCTTCTGGCGCGGGCGGTGGCCGGGGAAGCGGGGGTGCCCTTCTTCTCCATGAGCGGGGCGGATTTTGTGGAAATGTTCGTGGGCGTGGGGGCCAGCCGGGTGCGCGACCTCTTTGAGCAGGGGCGCAAGAACGCTCCCTGCATCATTTTCATCGATGAAATGGACGCGGTGGGACGGCAGCGCGGCGCCGGCTTAGGCGGGGGCCACGACGAGCGGGAACAGACCCTCAACGCCCTGCTGGTAGAGATGGACGGCTTCGATACCCAGGAAGGGGTGATCATTCTCGCCGCTACCAACCGCCCGGACGTGCTGGACTCAGCCTTGCTGCGGCCGGGGCGCTTCGACCGCCAGATCGTGGTGGATCGCCCGGACGTGCGGGGACGGGAAGGCATTTTGCGGGTTCACACCAAAAAAATTCCCCTCTCGGAGGATGTGGATCTCTACGTGATCGCCAAAGGAACCCCCGGCCTGGCCGGAGCGGAGCTGGCCAACCTGGTGAACGAAGCGGCCCTGTTCGCTGCCCGCTATAACCAGGATAAGGTTACCATGGAGAATTTCGAGACCGCTAAGGACAAAATCATGATGGGGCTGGAGCGCAAGAGCCTGATCATGAGCGAGGAAGAGCGCAAGAGCACCGCGTACCACGAAGCCGGCCACGCCCTGATCTCCAAGTTGATCCCCGGTTCGGACCCGGTTCACAAAGTGACCATCATCCCGCGCGGGCGGGCGTTGGGCGTCACTCACTTCCTGCCCATCGATGAGAACCATACCTATTCCAACGATTATCTGCGCATTCGCCTGTGCACCCTGATGGGCGGGCGGGTGGCGGAAAAGTTGATATTCAGCCACTTTACCTCCGGGGCGGGCAACGATATCGAGCGCGCCACGGAGTTGGCCCGCAAAATGGTTACCGAGTGGGGAATGAGCGATAAGCTGGGACCGCTGGCCTACGGCAAAAAAGACGAAGAAATTTTCCTGGGACGGGAGATTGCCACCCACCGGGATTACAGCGAAAAGACCGCCCAGGAGATCGACGAAGAAATCCAGCGGGTGGTACGCGACGCGGAAGCCAAAGCCGAAAAATTGCTCGCCAAGAACATCGACAAGCTCCACGCCCTGGCGGCCGCCCTGTTGGAGCGGGAAATCCTCGACGGGGAAGAGATCGACCTGATCCTGCAGGGGAAACCGCTGCCCCTCCCCCGGCCTGGCGGCCGGCGTTATGCCACCTTCAAGCCCAAAAGCGGCGGCAATGGAAAAGCGGCGGAGAAAACCGAGGGAAAACCGGCGGCGAAGAAACCCCGCGCCTCCTCCGGGGCGCGAAAACCAGCCTCGAAAATTCAAAACAGCAATCCTGAAACCGGCCGGGAAGGAGAGCCGGAGGAGAAATAGGAGCAGTTGAA
>WYBG01000489.1 GCA_011526015.1 Deltaproteobacteria bacterium
AATGCCCCGCGCTAATCCAACCCCTAACACTCCCCCCACCAGGGTGTGGGTGGTGCTGATGGGAATCCCTAATTTCGAGGCGAACACAATCGTAACCGCGGCGGAAAACGTCGCCACAAACCCCCGGGTGGGGGTCAACTCGGTGATCTTTTTCCCGATCGTCAAAATGACCCTCCACCCCCAGGTGGCCAACCCCGCCACAACTCCAACTCCACCTAAAACCAGCACCCATAGCGGCACCGGCGCCTGCATGGAGGTCTGGCCGGTTTTGAGAACCGTGATAATGGCCGCCAGGGGGCCTACTGCATTGGCGACATCGTTCGCGCCATGGGCAAACGCAATAAATGCCGCGCTGAGTATCTGAAGATAGACAAAGATGCGTTGAACGGTCGCGTACTCGCTGCTACCCCTTTCGACCATTATCCCGCGCTCTACCTCGTCATCAATAATCCGCAAATGTTGCGCGAGAGTGCTAAGCTGATCTTTTATTTCTCCCCGCGCCTCCCGGGATATTTTATTCAACTGGCGCAAAATTCTTTTAATGCCCTTGCCAACCGAGTCCGGTTGATTCAGCACCTCCCTTTCTTTTATTTCTGTGGGCCGAATTCGTTTTACCAATCCATAACTGATGAGAGAAGCGACAATGCCAATCTGCGTTGCAACCAGCAGGGCATCGTCGAATCCCAAATCCAGGTTTAAATTTTGTAGTCCTTTAAAAACCATGGCCAGGGTAAGCACTACGAATACTAAAAAAACCAGGTAGGGAGTCACCCGCTTTGCAGCGCCAACGGCGTCATGACTGGCATAAATCCAACGGCGCAACAGGCTGAACAGAAAAAAGGCGATAACGCCGCTCATTACCGGGGAGATGATCCAGCTGGCTACAATCTCCGCTACCATGATCCACTTTGCCGCCCGGAGTCCCCCGTACATGACCCCAAAGCCCAGCACCGACCCCACGATGGAGTGAGTTGTAGATACCGGCCATCCAAAGTAAGAAGCCACCTGAAGCCAGATGGCCGCCGCCAAAAGCGCCCCCATCATACCGAACACCAGGTCTATTTCGCTTCCCCGGAATAACTCCGGGCTGATAATCCCGTTCCGGATGGTTTCGGAGACGTGGCTTCCCACAAAAAAAGCGCCGGCGAACTCCAAAATCGCCGCGATAATGACGGCCTGTTTAATGGTCAATGCCCCGGAGCCGACGGAGGTGCCCATTGCGTTGGCAACATCATTGGCCCCGATACTCCAGGCCATGTAAAATCCACTAACGATCGCAATACTAAGAAGTATCGTTTCAATACCCATCTCGATTCTTTCCGGTTGTCGGCGTTTTTGAAGCCCGTATTCGCCCGAGAATCTTGAAATACGCCGAATCTCATCATTGAACGGTTCATAGTTATTTGATATCCAGAAGCATGCGAACCCGGTTGGCGAGTTTTTCGGAGTTATTGGACAGCGATGCAATCGCCTGCAGGATATGGATCCACAAAATGAAGCTGGGGTAGGGAAGCGTGTCCTCCATATTATATAATTTTTTGAGCAGCGTGCGCTGCAACAAATCCGCTTCATGCTCTAAGAAAGCGGCATGTTCCACCATCTTACCGACTTTTTCCGCTTCCTTGCCGCTGAAAGAGCTTTCCACTAACTCATCGATTTCCTGTATGATATGGTGAACGTGATGAACCGCCTCGATATTCTTTTCCAGAAATACTTTGATATTTTCGGACAGGCCCTTCAGCGCTCTCAGTTTTCTGAGGGTCATTAAGATACCGATATCCTCAGCCTTGTCTGCCAGGGTATCCTGCAAGGAGAGGATTTCTAAAAGGTCGCCGCGGTTGACGGCCAGGAGGATGCCCTTGGGCAGGTTGTTGCGAATCTCGTTCTTGGTAAGATCGGCGGCATGCTCTAACTCGGAAATTTCCTGCGCTAATTGCTCCATGCGGTCGTAATCTTTATCAAGATAGGCGTCGTACAGGGGCTTTAGTTTGCTGATGCAGGCATTCACTTTTTCCATGTGCGACTGCAACGGAGAGAATGGCGAACGCCCGAATAGATTGCTCATGACTCTCATCGTTAATCTCCTGTGATTAAAAAATGGCTTTTTAACCGGGTTTTGTTCACAAAATCCCGGATTGCAAAAATTGCAATATGTTTACGATTGCATTGCAAACATATTGCAAAACAACTACAAGGGAGTGAATATATCGGTTTGAAGCAGGATTTACAAAATCTTTATATGATTGCGGCGTGTACTATCACCTGATATTTGAGAATTTGAAAAGGAGAAACGGGGAGCGGGGGAGCCGGAGAAACGGATACTTGCGCAGGCGCGCACCAAAACAGAACGCCGCTTGCCGGTCACCCCGCAAGCGGCGTTCTGTTTGTGTTTTTAGCTGACCGAATCGCCCGGCTATTCACGTACGGCAGGGCGGGCCGGGGCGGGAGTTTTGAGCACGCCGTTGCCGCCGGCCCGGGCATCCGCAGGCAAATTCTCCGCGGTGATCAGGCTTACCGGCGTTGCAGCAGCCGCTTTCTGGGAATTGAGATAAGCGTTGGGATCGTGGTGCAGCGCCCCTTCCGGAAGCCATTGCCACATCGCTCCCAGCTCCTTTCGCATCCGGTCGATATAAAACTGCGGCAATTCTGTAGTTTCCTGCTCGAAATAGCTGCGGAGCTGCCGGTCGGTATCCAGCAGGCGGCGTAAATTGGTAAAGTATTCGATCCGCCCGAATCCTTCCGAGGATATCGCCCGCACCACGTTCATCCACTTCGGGATGGTCTCCTCTATGGCCCGGTAGCGCCGGTAAATCGCCCGCCAGGAGAAGGTGTAACGGGTTAAGTCGATAACCCGGTCGTAGAAATCCGGCCAGGCGTAATTTTTCGGCTTCACGTTCATGGCGTGATTGTTATTCAAAAAGTGGAACGGGAAGGGAATAACCCGGTTGGCGCGCTGGTATTCCAGGTTGAGCGGGGCAGCCTGCCCGAATGCCGAGAGCAGCGAATAACCGGGAAATGCCCCGGGAGCCAGATCCAAAAAGCGCTTGGTCAGTTCAAAAGGCTCCGGCCCTTCATCCACGTCAAGCCCCAGCACGAAATTGGTCTGGATATAGGGAATGTAGCGCAGGATCAGGTTGACGTGGTCGGCGACCTGGCGGACCTTGTCCATGCCGGTCATCTTGCCGGTCTTCGACTTATTGCCCAGGTCATACCAGGATTCGATTCCCGGCAAAATGGCTTTGAAACCGTTCCGCTTCAGGCGCTTGAGGTGCGGCTCTGCCAGCAGGGACAAACTGCTCTCGGCGATGAAATCGATGCTGCCGGGAGGCGCGGCTTCTTCGATGGCGCCCATGTAATCGTCGAAGCGAATCCCAAAATTGGGATCGTGCCAGGCCACCCGGGGACGGCGGAACTTCTGCAACAGGAAGCGCAGGTCTTCCTTCATCACCTCGAAATCGAGCGGCTGGTAGGGCACCACCGAATCGATGCAAAAACTGCACGTGTACGGGCATCCTAAGCTGCCGAGCATGGGAACGATTTTGATGGTG
>WYBG01000490.1 GCA_011526015.1 Deltaproteobacteria bacterium
CCCTTTCTCCTGGGTCATTCCCGAATGTTTCTATCGGGAATCTATAAGTTTTAGGCCTGTGGATGCCCGATAAAGACATTCGGGCATGACAAAGGGGTGCAAGAACTTAGTGTTTGTCGCAATAGTTACTATTCAGCCACGAATTTCCACGAATGCTCACAAAAGGCTTTCCATCATATTGGCATTGGGAATTCATCTTTCCCCGGAAAAGATGATTTACTCCGAAAGGATGGATTTCCATTAACTGCACTTAAGCTATCAATACCCGGGCGGTTTAGAGCCCATATTTGTGTTCATCCGTGTTCATTGGTGGCTGAATAGCTACTGCTAAATTATGTTTCACATTCCCTGTGTAAATTTGTGTATAATCCATGCCTGAAGGGAGGGCTGAAAATCACCCACCTCTTCCCCCTTCCTCGCAAAGATGTGGGTAAAGTTTAGCCTACTGGGGAGAGAAGGGGAGGATGACCCCGGCCATCCCGGGCCGGGAGGGGTTAGGTGAGTTCAGGAGGGGCGTTAAACCACACATTTCCCCAAAATTCTCCAATGTCAGGTGATAGTACACCATTCACTCATTTACTCATCAACCCATCTCTACCCACCTGCTTACCCGGAGAAGAAAAACCATAGCCAGACCGTTCCCGCGGCCAGGGAAAGAAGCGTCAGGGGAAAACCGGCCTTCAGGTAGGCTAAAAACCCTAAGTGCACCTGCCGGGCAAGGGCCTTTTCCGCCACGATGAGGTTGGCGACCGAGCCGACCAGGGTCAGGTTCCCGGCGAAGGTGGAAGCAAGAGCCAGCAGCAGCCAGAATTTTTCACCCCCGCCGAACTGCTCCACCAGGGGCTGCATCAAAATGACCGCGGGAACGTTGCTGACCAGGTTGGAGAGCAGGGTAACGATCAGCGACAAGCCTATGAATCCCTCGAAACTCTCCCCGGAAAGCCTCCGGGAGGCAAACTGCATCAGGGTTTCCATGTACCCGGCTTTCTCGAAAGCGCCCATCACGATGAACAATCCCGAGAAAAACAGCAAGATCGTCCAATCAACCTCTTTCAGCACCAGGCGCGGGGGTACGTAGCCCGCCAGCAGAATGAGCGAAGCGCCCACCAGGGCGGCGAAGGGATATCCCATCCCGGCGATGAACAGCACCAGGGTAATACCGAGGGCGGCGAGGGCTTTGAAGGTGAGCGTTCTTTTAAGTTTGGGAATGCGGATAGAGACATTTTCGATGGGCTGGTGATTGACCGTTTTGCGGAAAATCAGGCGCAGCAGATAGTAATTTAGGGCCAACCCAACTGCTACCGGCGGCAGCATCGCAATCATAAATTTCAGAAACGGGATGCCGGATTGAATCCCGATGTACATATTCTGGGGGTTGCCGGTGATGGTCAGCGCGGAGCCGACGTTGGAAGCTGTGGCAATGGCAATGAGGTACGGCAGCGGGTTTAGCTTGAGGAAACGGGTGGCTTTCAGAATGATCGGGGTAAACAGCAGGCAGATGGTATCATTCACAAAAAAAGCCGAGAGCAGCGCGGAAGAGAGAATGGTGGCCAGCAGCAGTTGAGCCGCGGAATGTGAAATTTGCACCAGCCAGAGCGCCACGTGCTCGAAAAACCCGGCAAATTCCAGGTAGGCGATCATCACCATCATGCCTAACAAAAAGGTGATAACATGCCAGTCGATAAAGCTGTAAGCCTCTTCGATAGTCAGCAGCCCGGTAAGCAGCAGCAAAGTGCTGCCGATGGTGACCCCGGAGGGGCGGTCGATGCGAAGGCCGGGAATGCGCTGCACCGCGATAAAAATGTAGGTAATAATAAAGATTATCAAGACTAAGGTGGGATGTTCCATGCGAATTTCCGGTGAAATTGAGCGGTTTACGGTCGCTTTCGTTTTTTTGTCAAGCGGAGAAGTTAAGGTTGAGATGGTAAGTATTCAAGCGTTAAGGTGCTTGAGTGTTCCGGTGTGTAGTGTTACGGTGCTTTTGTGATCCTGCTAAAACACTATAACACCAAAACACACAAAATTTCTCAAATACAACGGATTCCGTTTGCATATTATTTTCGGGTTTGATAATTTTTGCCGTCAAGTTCACTAAAATCTGCTAAATGCTTTATAACGGAGGAACCCATGGGCAATATTAACATGACCCGGGTGATTATAGGCGGGCTGCTGGCGGGGGTGGTAATGAACATCGGGGAAACGGTGCTCAATATGGTTATTTTCAAGGATGAATGGAACGCGGTAATGGCAAAGTTCAATCAAGGGCCGATGAATTTTGCAAGTTTCGGCTGGTATATCCTGATGTTTTTTGTATTGGGGATTACCATGATCTGGCTGTATGGGGTGATGCGTCCCAAATTCGGTGCGGGTCCCAAAACCGCTATCATCACCGGCTTAACCGTCTGGTTTCTGCTGTGGGTGCTGGGATTCGGTAGTTCGGCGGCGCAGGGCCTTTTTCCCTCCAATATGGTTCTGGCCACTATGGTGTGGGGATTTTTCGAAGTGCCCATTGCCGCGCTGGTGGGAGCCTGGTTGTATAGAGAGGAAGAAGCCGCCGCCAGGGCGTGACCGGTATCCCGGGCGACTATTGGCGTTTTGAATATGCCTGGCGTTATGGTGTATAGTGTTTGGGTGTTCCGGCACCCGGGCGCCGGAACGCCCGAATCCAAAAATTTCAAAATCCTTTTACGGAAATTTTTTCGGTTGTATTTTTGGGTAATCAAACTTGGGAATCAAAGGCCAAAAACCTTAGCGGCGGAGAGCTTCCATGACCCCTTTCAACACCTGGACCATTGAATACAGCCACAGCGAGGATACCTTTCGCCTCGGTAGAACCACGGAAATGCTCCGGCGGAACATTCAATCGATTCAGACCGGGCAGCAAGAGGATTTCATCTGCGTGGGGATTTTTTCTAACCGCGATCAGGCCGTGGAGGCGATGTTGGATTTTCGGCGAAAACGGATTCCCGGTTTGACCATGGCTTTGGCGTTCTGATCCCCTGCCCTGTCTCACAGCCCCCCAAACACCAGGAACAGTTGCGCCATGCCCGCGACAAATCCCAGCGCTGCGCCGAGTAAGATCAGCTTCATCTCGTCTTCCTGAAACGCCGGACGCAGCAGGTTTTGGAATTCTCCCGGCGCGAGTGCTTCCATGCGCTCCCGGATGAGCCCCTTGACCACCCCGGCGCGCTCTTCATTAAATGCGGGATCCTCCAACGCCGGGGGAGTAATGAAAATCGCCTTTTGAGTGGCTGACTCTTGCAGCTTTAGATACTCCTGAATCCCCACCGTCAACTGCACCACCGGTTTGGCAATCCCCACCACCTGGTCCACCACGGTACGAATATATTTCTTGATCACCTCCTGGGTAAACGCGGATTTGCTGCCATACAACATGTTTGTGATGATATTGCGCACCGTAATCACCTCTTTGGTGACGATGTCGCACCAGATTTCCGCCACTTCTTTCTGGCGCTTCAAAAACAGCCCTTGCACCACAAACGGGCCGATCCGGGTGGGATTGAGGGGCTGGAAAATGATGCGCAGGGCAATCCAGTTGGTGGCGTAGCCGACGATGATCCCGAACAGGGGCAGAATCCACCAGGCCGGGTAGAAATACCAGATCCCCATCTGCACCAGCCCGAATAAAAAACCGAAATACAACCCCGAGACGATAATGAAACGAAATTCCACCGCCCCGCACTCCAGGAAGATGCGGTTCACCAGCTGCCGGTCTCTTTCGAGCTGGGTGACCACTACCTGCTTGAGGTCCACCATGTCTTCGATCTTCTTCCCGATATCCAGCATCATCTCCTCGATTGCCCCGGGCAGGCGTTGGCGGATGATAGTATAAACAATCGTCTTCACCAGCCCCGGCAGGGCGTTCCAGAGAGTGGGGTTTTCCTCCAGCATGATCCACTCCACGTAATCTTCCACCCGCGGATCAATGGATTCCATCATCTGTTGAGCGATCCGCTTCGGCTCCATGGAAGTAAATACTTCTTCGATGCTCCCCAGTTTGGAGAGGGTGGTCTCGGTAGTAATCACCCCCATTTTTGCCGCTTTGGAGGGCAAAATGCCCTGCCAACCCAAATAGGGAGGCTTTCCCACCGGCTCAATGGGATAGAACAGCATCTTGATCGCCACCCAGTTGGTGGACCACCCCACGATGGCCGCCACGACCGGGATGCTGGCGTATTTCCAAAATTCGAGGTTGAGAATAGTTTGTTCGAGCATGGAAAGCGGTGTTCCGGTGTTCGGGTGTTCTGGTGTTCTGGTGTTTTAGTGTTCGTGTAAAAATTACCCAATGTGTAAACACTCGAACACTATAACACATCAACACTCTTAAACCGGTTTTTCATTCTCCGGTACGATGGTAATCTTCGCTTGAATGTTTTTTTCAGCAAAAATTTGTTTTATTTGTTCCGCAACCGCTTTTTCTACCCGGGTTTCCACATCCATAAAATAGGGAGCAAGCCGGGAGATAAACCAGTTGCGATGATTTTTGACGATCTCGTCTGCGTTGGTAATTTTTATGATGATCATGCCGGTTCTCGATTTTGCGGTCAGGGGAAATTCGAGTGCTATTGAGTGGTGCGTATTCCGTATTGCGTATTGCGTATTGCGTGGTGCGCAAAGCGTAATAAACACGGAATACGCAATACGAAATACGGAATACGAGTCACGCATTACATTTTACGCAATACCCCCTACACCTACATCCCCCCCGCTTCCACGCTTTCCAGCTTCGCGGCTGCGGCTTCTTTGGGAGAAATTTTGCTCATAGCCCGCTCCGAAAGCGCAGTAATCGAAAGGGAGGGATTGACCCCGGGGTTGGCGGAAATCATCGAACCGTCGCAGATATACATGTTCCGGTAGCCGAAAACGCGGTTATCCCGGTCGATGACCCCCTCTTCACGGTCTTTTCCCATCACGCAGCCGCCTAAAATGTGCGCCGTGGTGGGAATGCCGGCAATGGTCTCGGTAATGAGCACGAACGGCTTCCCGTTGACGATTTGGGAATATTTCTCTGCCAGATCCTTTGCTTCCGGGATAAACGCGGTGGGATGTTCCCCTTTAATGATCGAGGATTTTACCCCCAAAATCCCTTTGGAGAAGCGCAGGGTGGTGTTGATGGTCTGCATGAATAGCAAAATTTGGGTGCGTTTGGCCCAGTCGTCAATGAAAGCGGCGCGGAGATTGAGAACCGGGTGGCGAATGATGTCCCCCAAAAACCGCGCCAGGCGGATGAACAGGTTGCTGCCGTACGCCAGGGGAGACATCAGCAGCCGCCAGAAACCCGACCCGGCGCTGTAACGCACCGGTTCTAAGTGGCTGTACTCATCGGTATGGAGAATCGAGCCGATCGCCACGCCGTCGGAAAAAACCGTATTTTTATCAAAGGTAGTCACCCCGATCAGGCTTTCGGAGTTGGTGCGAACCCCGTAGCCCACTTTATCGGAGAGGTTGGGCAGGGAGGAGCGTTTCAGTTTCAGCAGCAATTTAACGGTTCCCAATACCCCGCCGGAAAAAACCACCCCGCGGGCGGTAAGCTCTCCTTTTTGCTTAAAAAACCGGGTAGAGCGCTTCCACCGCACCCGGTATCCTTCGGAGCCGTCTTTGCCGTCCAACGGCGACACGTCGTACACTTCCGACTCCGGCTGGATGGCCGCCTCTAATTTTTCCGC
>WYBG01000063.1 GCA_011526015.1 Deltaproteobacteria bacterium
CCAGGATTCTTTCCCGAACACCGGAGGTGTTCAACATTTGTAGAATTCACAAGCCTCAAATAACCGCCGGAACCCCGAAGGGGTTCAACCCCTGTCGGGGTTGCGGTTCGTATTGGTATTATTGCCGCTACAAATGTTGAACCCCTACCGGGGTTCCTTGAATAAGAAACGGAAATTTTAAAATGCGCTTAGTATAACTGCCCGTCAGCGTACGATTGTTTTGGACGCTGTGGATACCCAGCTTCTTTATCAACCGACCGCTGAGACTAAAAATCGCAAACCTATGCGCCCCAATCCGATAGCCCCCTGGGAGCTTCGCATTGGGAACCTGCGGGTTTATTATGATGTCAAGCATAAACCGAAGCAGATCGTTTCTATACTTGCTATTGGGATTAAACAGCGTGACAAAGTGTATATAGGTAACAAGGAGATAAAGTTATGAAAACAGTAGAAATAACCCAAACAACTGATCTATTGGCAGAATATGTTCGGCATCTAACCAATGAACCATTGATTATTACCAAAAACGGCAAATCGGTCGCCGCTCTTATCTCCATGGAAAATATGGACATGGAGAGCGCTTCTCTGGGCACCAACCCGGAATTCCTGGCTATTATTGAACGGTCAAGATCTCGCCTGGCTTCGGAAGGGGGAATTTCCGGCGCGGAGATGCGCCGCAGGCTGAAAATAAAGGAATAGTATTTCAATCTAATCCGGTTATCCATTATGGCCAGGAAATCTCGGGCGATTTACATTCTGTATCTTCTATACTTACTGCCAGTTCAACTCATGGCGGATGAGCCTGTCAAAATCGCCCGGGTGCTCGACGCAAACCTGTTCGAGTTGAAAGACGGGCGGAAGATCAGGCTGGCGAACGTGGAGACGCCTTCTATCCACGACCCCGACCCCTACCGCGCCGCGCTCGCCAAAATGATCAAAAAATACGGCCAGGAAAGGTTAGCCGGGCAGACCCTGCTTGCGGAATTTACCGCGCAAAGGGATTCCGCCTGCGACTGCTTCCCGGCGCATTTATTCCAGAAATTTACCCTCAAAACCGTCTGGTACAACCAATCTTACCTAAAAGAAGGGTACGGCACATACGCCGGCAGCCCCGATTCAACTTACCACCGGGAATACTTTGCCGCCTCCGAAGCAGCGCGAAAATCTAACCGCGGTATCTGGGACCCGGCCCGCTATAAACCCCGGCCCAATCGTCATAGCGTTAATTTGCTGGCCGGGGCGGGAGACCGCCCGGGCTTTTCCGATGATTATTACCGGGAATTATACTTTAGCTACGAACCAGTTACCTATAAAAACGCTTTCAGCATTGTTTTCGGGCTAATGCAAACGAAAGCTGTCGATGAACCGGAAGCGCCTGGCGGCTACCCGGGATCGGAGATCCGAACATTCAACCTGCCCTACCTCATTCCACAGATCCGGGTTCAAACTGATTACTTCGGTTTCAATTTGGGTATATTCTTTAATGTTCGGGTCTTTTCCCGCGATTATCCGATACCTTTCCTGTTTCCCAGTATCGGCCTCAAGGCGGGATTCCTGCGCGTTTTTTATCTATCGGCAGATTTACTGAATGATTTTCTGTTCGGGCCTTCTTCCATCGGTTTGAACCTCAGAATAGCCCATCCCGATATTCATTTGTGGATTGGCAATACGGCGTTCGGTGAGGGAAGCAGCGTTCCCGGCTTACGTCTGGATGTCCTGATCGCTGACAGATACCTGTTTAAAGCCCAGGGCGCTTATGATTTTGGCGAGCCGGAAAAGCAGTACGGCTTCCGGGTGGGGATGGGGTATGTTTTGGAATCGCGGTAATTCCTCCTTGTAAAAAACCCGCTTTGAATTTATTTTTACCCGGCAAGTATGTAATTGAGGAAGATGATGCATCTCTACCAGGTTATTCAGCAACACGTAGAGCAATGGCGCAAAAGCGGGTATGCCCATGTGGAATATTCGGTGATTGCCGAAATTCTGGAGTGGGCCGCCGCGCCTTCCGGCGATGGTTTTCGCCTGCGGCCGCCCCAGGTGCGGGCGCTGGAAACGTATTGGTATTTGCGCCTGGTAGAAGAGACCCCGCACATTCTGAATCTTTACCGCCATCTTTTCCCAAAAAAATCAGAACTGTTAGAAGCCCTGGGGTTAAATCACCCGGATATCCGCACCTACGCATTTGATTATGAAATGGAAGGATTGTTAGAGCGGATTAAAACCGACGACGCTTTTGTCAAAAAATACCAGCTTCAGGCCGTTCGGGAAACCCTGGCGCTGGATTATCCCAGTTACATTCTGGCGCTGGCCATGGGCGCCGGGAAAACAATCCTTATCGGGGCAATCTTTGCAACGGAATTTGCCATGGCGCTGGAATATCCCCAGGGGCCGTTCGTACAAAACGCTTTGATATTCGCACCGGGGAAAACCATTATCGAATCCCTGCGGGAATTAGCGGAAACGCCTTACCAGCGCATCATTCCACCGCGGCTTTACAAACCGTTTGCGGCCTCCCTGAAGCTGATTTTTACCCGCGACGGCGACCCGGATATTCCGGTCATTCCCGGGAGCATCTTTAACGTGATCGTGACCAACACCGAGAAAATCCGCATTCAAAAAGAAACGGTGCGGAAATCCGAAATAGGGAAACTGTTTGCCCCGGAAAAGGAGGAAGAAGCCAAAGCGGAAATTGCCAACCGCCGCCTGCGGGCGATTGCCAGCCTGCCGCACCTGGCGGTATTTTCCGATGAAGCGCACCATACCTATGGGCAATCATTAGACACCGGCTTGAAAAAAGTGCGCAAAACCGTGGATTACCTGGCGCAAAATACCAATGTTATCTGCGTTATCAATACCACCGGCACGCCCTATTTTAAGCGCCAGGCGCTGCGCGACGTGGTGATCTGGTACGGCCTCTCCGAAGGCATCCGAGATGGTATTTTGAAGGAAGTGGCCGGGAACATCCAGGCGTTTGATTTCCAGGGAAGGGTTGACGCTTACTTGCAGCATGTGATCGAAGATTTTTTTAAAGATTACGGAGGGACCACCCTGCCCAACGGCATCCCGGCAAAATTGGCAATCTATTTTCCGAAAACGGATGACGTGGAAGAACTGCGCCCGGTTATTGAGGCAAAACTGGCAGAGCTGGGATTGCCGCCAACCATTCTACTGGAACACCACACTCAAAACGAGCACAAAGAGGAATTCGACCGCTTCAAATTCAAAGATTCTCC
>WYBG01000064.1 GCA_011526015.1 Deltaproteobacteria bacterium
GCTACGGTGAGGTGAGAAGCTATCCCTTCACAAAAATACTCGAACACCTGAACACATGAAGCACTTGAATACTTGAACACCCCTGAAGGATTAGAAAAATCTCTTCAGCGCGTCGCTGAGGTCCGGCTTGCCGATTTCCTGAAGCTCGTATCTTACCCGCACCGCCGGTTTGTTCAGCTTCACTAACTTGCGCAGGTCAATCGGGGTTCCGATAATCACCACGTCGCAATCGGTCTTGTTGATGGTCGCTTCCAGGTCGCGGATTTGCTTATCCCCGTAGCCCATCGCCGGCAGCAGGGTGCCGATCTCCGGATATTTTTGGAACGTTTCGGTGATGGTGCCCACGGTAAAGGGGCGCGGATCGATGATCTCCGCCGCACCGAATTTCTCCGCCGCCACAATGGCAGCGCCATAGGACATTTCCCCGTGGGTCAGGGTGGGACCGTCTTCGACTGCCAACACCCGCTTGCCCTTGATCAACTCATAATCTTCTACGAAGATCGGGGAAGCGGCTTCGATCACGACCGCGCCGGGATTCAGGGTATAAATCGAATCGCGCACGGCGTTAATGTCCTCCGGATAGGCAGTGTCGATTTTATTGATCACCAGCACGTCCGCCATGCGCAGGTTGGCTTCCCCGGGGTAGTAGCTCACTTCATCGCCGGGACGATGGGGGTCCACCACGGTAATGTGCAAATCCGGCCGGTAGAAAGGCAGATCATTATTTCCCCCGTCCCACACGATGATGTCGGCCTCTTTTTCCGCTTCCCGGAGAATCGCTTCGTAATCCACCCCGGCGTAGATCACGTTGCCGCTCACGATGTGCGGTTCGTATTCTTCGCGCTCTTCGATGGTGCAATCGTGTTTGTCCAGGTCTTCCAGCCGGGCAAAACGCTGTACCCGCTGGGCTACCAGGTTTCCGTAAGGCATGGGATGGCGTACCGCGACCACTTTTTTCCCGGCCTCCCGCAGCAATTGCACCACCTTGCGGGTGGTCTGACTTTTGCCGCTGCCGGTACGCACCGCGCAGACCGCAATGATCGGTTTGGTAGATTTCAGCATGGTATGGCGCGGCCCCAGCACCTTGAAATCCGCCCCCGCGGCGTTGGCCAGGGCGGAGCGGGACATCACGTAATTGTAGGGAACGTCGGAGTAGGAAAATACCACTTCATCGACCGCAAATTTTTTGATCAGCCTGGCGAGCTCGCTTTCCGGGTAAATATCAATCCCTTTGGGATAGAGCTTCCCGGCCAGCTCCGGGGGATATTTCCGCCCGTCGATGTTGGGAATCTGGGTGGCGGTGAAGGCTACCACTTCGTACTGCTCGTTATTGCGAAAAAAGGTATTGAAATTGTGAAAATCGCGCCCGGCGGCGCCCATGATGATGACTTTTGTGCGGGCCATCAGGTTGCTCCTCTGGTATTGATCGTTTCAAATTGGAAAATTGAACATCGATGCCGGTGACTACCGGAGACAAACATCTTCAAACTTCGCTCTTCAAAAAACGTACGGATGAGTATAGAACAACGCGGAAAAATCGCGGCGGGCGTTAACTAAAGCCGTACCATTGCTGGCACGCAACCAAATACGTCTCCCAGATGATGAGTAACCTATCCATACGCCTATTTAGCAGTGAATTCCATTAAAAGCAATCGAAATGTACAAAAAACTGCCCGATTAGTGAAAAAAATCGTTGCAAATTTGACAAAAAAAACACTACATTTGCCGGTGAATTTTTGTTCACTGTTTTAATATCGAGAATGTCGCGCTAAATGGTTTGCGGTAGCAGGGTTTTGATTTATTTTTCTTGTAAAAATTATCATCATTCCCTATTTTCAATAGTTTAAATCTTGATTCTATAGCGTGGAGGAAAGCATGAAATTCAGCATCCAGCGAGACGAAATTTACGAAGCCCTGCAAAAAGTGGCCAGCGTTATTCCCCAGCGATCTACCATTGCCATGACCCAGAATATCAAGTTTAGCGTTGCGGACGGGCAGTTGGAATTGATGACCACGGACCTGGAAATTACCATGGTGTCTTTCGTGAAACCCCAGGAAGTGACCGAGGAAGGCGCCATCGCGCTTCCGGGCCGGCAGATTCATGACCTGGTGCGGGAATTGCCCAATATTTTGCTGACCTTCGAATCCGATGCCAATCACCGCCTGGAGATTCGCTCCGACTTTGGACAGTATAAAATCGGCGGGGAGAACCCCGCGGAATTCCCCCACAGACCGGACATCACCGAGGTGCATGAAATCCAGCTTCCCAACCGGGTCCTGAAGCGGTTGATCGAAAAAACCATTTTCGCTACCTCCACCGACGAGCTTCGCCCGGCCCTCACCGGGGTATATTTTGAACTGGGCGAGCACTCGGTGCAAACCGTCGCCACCGACGGCCACCGCCTGGCCATGTTAGGATACCGGGATGATTCTCTCCCGATGGAATCCATGAACGCGATCATTTCCACCCGGGCCTTGAATTTCGTGCTCCGCAGCATCGAGTTCGAGGGCGTAACCGCCATGGCGCTGGGGAATAAGCATGCCCTTTTCCATATGGACAGCACCCGGCTTTACGCCCGTTTAATCGAGGAAATGTATGTAGATTACAGCCGGGTGATTCCCAATGACATCAATTACGAGCTGACCATCAACAATGCGGAACTGCTCGCTTCGGTAAAACGGGTCTCGCTGTTTTCCAATCCCATTACTGCCCAGGTGGTGCTCCATATTACCCCCCAACGCCTGGAAATTCACGCCGAAGACATGGATTATGGCGGCGAAGCGAACGAAGCGATTGCCCACCAGTCCTTTACCGGGGAGGATTTTACCATCGGCTTCAACTCCCGCTACCTGCAAACCGTGCTCCGGCACGTGGATTCCCAACAGGTTGTGCTGAAACTGGTGCGCCCGGATTATGCGGTATTGCTTCAGCCGACAGAAATGCCGGAAAACGAAAAACAATTGATGTTATTGATGCCCATCCGGCTGGAAGAAGCGTAATATGTTATGGTGCGCAAGTGTTATAGTGTTTTGGTGTTTTATGAATTGGAAAGCGCACCTGATCACACTATAGCGCCGGAACACGATAACACCGGAACGCTAAAGCACTATGAAATTACAGCGATTGTCCCTGGTCAATTTCCGGAATTATAAAGAGGCTCACATCGGGTTTTTTGACGGCGTGCATGTAATCTACGGGGAGAACGGCGCCGGGAAAACCAGCATTTTGGAGGCGATTCACTACTTAGCATTGACCAAGAGCTTTCGCACCACCAACGATAAAAATTTGATTTTGAATACGGAAAAAATGTTTCGCATCCAGGGAGAATTTAGCTCCGGCCAGGGAACGGCCATTCAATCGGCAATCGGGTACTCCCCGGGAGAGGGAAAATCCCTCATCGTAAACGGGCAAAAATCTCAAAAATTTTCCGATTACATCGGGGAAATTCCGATTGTGCTGCTCTACCCGGCGGATCTAAGCCTTTCCCAGGGCGGGCCGGCGCAGCGCCGGCGCTTCCTGGATATTTTGTTGTCGCAATCCAGCGCCCTCTACCTCCACAGCCTGATCCAGTACAACCGTTCCCTGCGGCAGCGCAACCAACTTCTGAACGATGCCCGGGAGGGCAAATGCGATTCCCACTTGCTGAAATCCTGGGAAGAGAACCTGGTCGCCCACGGTACGGAATTGATCCGCAAACGGCAGGAGGCCACCGCCCGGCTCGGCGAATCGGTAAAACAGCATTACCGGGAATTGAGCAATACCGGGGACAAGATCAAAATCATCTACCGCTGCAACGTGGAAACGCAAGGCAACCAATCTCTCGCCGAGGCGTATCATCGCCTGTTCGAGCAAAGCCGGGCCAAGGAGGTAGAATACGGCACCACCCTGCCCGGCCCCCACCGCGATGATCTGCTGTTTTTGCTCAGCGGCAAACCGGTGAAAGATTACGCCAGCCAGGGCGAGCACAAAACCTTCATCATCGCCTTGAAGCTGGCGGAATTCCAGCATTTGCAGCAGCAGCGGCTACAAGCGCCCATCCTGCTGTTCGACGACATTTTCGGGGAATTGGACGCCAACCGCATTCAACAGATGCTGCAGCAGCTCGGCCATATCGGGCAGGTGTTCGTAACCACTACCTCGCGGAATTTTTTCGATAAAATGGACCCCGTGAGCGCTTCTGGCCTGCCGATCCATTATTACCGGGTGGAGGAAGGCGCCGTCGCCCCGGCGGAAGCTTGAAACGGAGTTACAGTGTTTTAGCGCGATAGTGTTTTGGTGTTTCAGTATTCAGGAGGGGGGATTGGAGTATTGGATTGATGGATTAATGAGTCGCATGTGTGCAACGCTCCCGGAATTGGGGATTTCAAAAATAGAGTTGTTGCGAAACAAGGAAAAAGCCACGAATGCTCACGAATTTTCACGAATGGGTTTTTCAGAAAGTGGTTGTTTCTATTCGTGTTCATTCGTGTTGATTCGCGGCTGATTTTTGAGCAAGCCGCTTCAAAACCCTTATTTCGCAATAAGTCTAATGAAGATCGGAGCCAAACGATCCGATAATTGAACCGGCAGGGTGGAAAAGGAATGGCGAAGGGACGAGAAACCCATATCCGCGAGGCCATCTTAGGCTTTTTCAAAGCGGTGGGGATGCGGGAACGCTTCGATGAGAACCTCGCCATCGCCTTCTGGGACGTGTGCGTGGGCAAGGAAATCGCCTTGCATACCGACCCCCAAAAAGTGAAGGAGGGAATCATCTTCGTGAAGGTTGACAACGACGTCTGGCGAAACGAATTATTGTTTTTCAAACACCAGATCATTCAAAAACTGAATGAGAAAATCGGGAAAAAGGTAATTCAGGAAATTAAATTTTATTGAGTTTTTGACAGGTTTACCAGGATGACAGGATTCTTTTATTCTGTACATCGCATCAAAAACACGAACTTAACCGCCAGCTACAATTTAAGGGGGAGACAGTCTGAAACTAATGAGAATCGTAGTTGATACTTCAACCGTTATTGCTGTAGTCGCCGGCGAAGCTGAAAAAGCCAGACTGATTGAGTTGACTAAAGATGCGACCATTGTTGCGCCTCCTTCAATTGATTGGGAAGTTGGCAACGCTTTTTCCGCGATGCTCAAAAGATCGCGAATCACCCTTGAACAAGCAATTGAGGCCATCGAAGTCTATCAAGAAATCTCATTGGAGATTGTTGAGATAAACCTGAAAGAAGCTGTGCGGCTGGCAGGCAAATTCAATATCTATGCCTACGATGCATATATCCTTCAGTGCGCCATAGAACACAACCTGCCGCTGATCTCGCTTGATCAAAGTATCATCGACATTGCAAAACGCGAGGGTATTCAAGTAATTGAGGTAGAGCCATGATGGTTTATTCTTACACTGAAGTACGAGAGCAACTTTCTGCTTTATTGGAGAAAGCCTTAGCCGAAGGGCAGGTCAAATTCAGAAGCCGAGATGGGCGAGTGTTCATCATTCGCCCGGAGCAACCGCTCAAAACATCGCCTTTTGAGGTGCGGAGCGTCAAGCTCCCGATAACTAAACGCGATATCCTCGAAGCCATTCGAGAAAGTCAGACAAGGTTTTAGTTGCCACAGTGCGCCCAACACACGCGTGCAGCGAACCCGCTCCGCTTGACCACGGGTAGCTGGCGCTGATCTTTAGTTTAATAGTTACTTTTTTATAAGGAACAAGCTACCATGACGGACAAAGAAAAAGAAATGCAAGGAATGTTAGATGCGCAGCACGAGTATTCGGCGGAGAAAATCCAGGTACTAAAGGGTTTGGAGGCGGTTCGCCGCCGCCCGGCCATGTATATCGGGGATGTAACCCCGCGCGGGCTTCATCATCTGGTTTACGAGATCGTTGACAACAGCATCGACGAAGCCATGGCCGGCTTCTGCACTAACATTATCGTGACCATCCACCAGGATGAAACCGTCTCCGTGGTGGACGACGGGCGCGGTATCCCGGTGGATTTGCACAAGGAAACCGGCAAATCCGCCCTGGAAGTGATCATGACCGTGCTCCACGCCGGGGGCAAGTTCGATAAATCCACCTACAAAGTGTCCGGGGGGTTACACGGGGTGGGGGCATCAGTCGTGAACGCGCTCTCGGAATGGTGCGAAGTGCAGGTGTACCGTGACGGGATTACCTGGGAGCAAAAATACGAGCGCGGCGTGCCGGTCGCCCCGGTCAAGCAAACCGGGAAAACCAAAAAGAGCGGCACCCAAACCGTTTTTTTAGCCGACAGAGAAATTTTCAAAAAAATCAAGTACAGCTTCGAAACCCTGGCCAACCGCCTCCGCGATCTGGCTTTTTTGAACAAGGGATTGAAGATTACCCTGCGCGACGAACGGGTGGGCGAAGAGCAGGAAGAAGTATTCCACTACAAAGGCGGGCTGGTGGAATTCGTGCGCTACCTGGACCAAAACCGCACCGCCCTGCACAAGCCGATCTACTTCGAAGACGAGCGCGAAGGGGTGCAGGTAGAGATCGCGTTCGAATACAACGATTCCTACAACGAGAATATTTTCAGCTACTGCAACAACGTGAATACCATCGAAGGGGGAACCCATTTGAGCGGGTTCCGCTCCGCCCTCACCCGCACCATCAACAACTACGGGACCAAAAACAACCTGCTGAAAAAGGTGGTGGTCCAGGGAGAAGATACCCGGGAAGGCATTACCGCCATCATCAGCGTGAAGGTAGCGGAGCCGCAGTTCGAGGGGCAGACCAAAACCAAGTTAGGCAATAGTGAGGTGAAGGGCATCGTGGAATCCGTCACCAACGATAAATTGGCGGAATTCTTAGAGCAGAATCCCTCGGTTGGCAAACGGATCATCGAAAAGTGCATCACCGCGGCCAACTCCCGGGAAGCGGCCCGCAAAGCCCGGGAGCTCACCCGCCGCAAAAGCGCCCTGGAAAGCAACTCCCTGCCCGGCAAATTAGCCGATTGCTCCATCGACGATCCCGCCCAGTGCGAAATTTACCTGGTGGAGGGCGATTCCGCCGGCGGTTCCGCCAAACAGGGCCGCGACCGGCGCTTCCAGGCGATTTTACCCCTGAAGGGCAAAATCCTGAACGTGGAAAAAGCGCGGCTGCATAAAATCCTCACCAATGACGAAATCAAGACTATCATCACCGCCCTGGGAACCGGGATCGGGGAGGGGGATTTCTCGCTCGAACGGCTGCGCTACCATAAAATCATCATCATGACCGACGCGGACGTGGACGGCTCCCACATCCGCACCCTGCTGCTCACCTTCTTCTTCCGCTACATGAAGGAATTGATCGAGTGCGGCAACGTTTACATTGCCCAGCCGCCCCTCTATATGATCCGCGCGGGGAAGGAAATCTCCTACGCTTATGACGACGAGGAAAAGGATGACATTACCAAACGGCTCTCCAAAAACGGCGCCAGTATGAATATCAACGTGCAGCGCTACAAGGGATTGGGGGAAATGAACCCCGAGCAGCTCTGGGAAACCACCATGAACCCGGAAAAGCGCACCCTGCTGCAAGTGACCTTAGAAAACGCCGCGGAGGCGGACCATATTTTCAGCACCCTGATGGGCGACCAGGTGGAACCGCGCCGGGCCTTTATCGAGAAGAACGCCAGGTACGTGCGGAATTTGGACGTGTGATATATTAGAGGACAAACGCCTATATGAGTAAGCCACCTCATGAAAAAATGGTCGAAGTTTAATGAAGACGGTGATCTGCCTCCTGGCATTTATAGAGCAACTCTTTCAGAAGTGATAAAGCACTTTGGAACCAGTACCCCGCAAAGGCGGATTATGGCGCAACGGTTAGCTCGTATTTACAAACTGGTAAACAGCACAAAACAAATCGCCCGGTTTATTATTTTCGGTTCGTTTGTTACGGCTAAACCTGCGCCCAATGACGTTGATATATTTATGTTGATGGAAGATTCGTTCGATGCCAGCCAATTACATGGTGAGACCGCTGTTATCTTTAACCATTTGATGGCGTAGAATTATGAAGGCGCCAGCGTCTTCTGGATACGCCGTTTAGCGGTTTTGGATAGTGAGCAAACGGCTATTGAGCATTGGCAAATTAAACGAGACGGAACAAAACGAGGAATCATTGAGGTAACAGGATTATGATTAAAAATGATCGAGAGCTTCAAGTAACGATAGAGCGAATCGGATATTTTCAGCAGCAAGTAGCGCATCTTCGCCAGGTTGAAACCAACCCGGTCAATTATCGCCTTGCCGTAAGCGGTTACCTGGCGGAGTTGGATCGGATGTATTTGGAGATACGGGATTATCTATGGTTGCATCCAAGTGAAATGAGTGATACGCTTGCGTTGGTAAATAACTGAAATGCGGTTTGGGATACAAGCAGTTTCTATTTTAATGGAGATAACACCGATGGCTGAAAAAAATAATTCTCAACCCATCGTAGTGAGAACCAGCCGGGGGTTAACGATTGCCGGCACCAGAATTACACTTTATGCCATCATGGATTACCTGAAGCTGGAATGGCCGGCAAAGCTGATCCGAGATCGGCTCAATCTTACCGACGAACAGCTTAATGGAGCTTTGGATTATATTGAAGCCCATTTAGAGGAAGTCGAGGCGGAATATCAGCTTGTCCTGAAACAAGCCGAGGAAATCCGGCAATACTGGGAAGAGCGCAACAAAGAACGGTTTGCCGAAATTGCCGCTTTACCCCCCAGGCCCGGCCAGGAAAAAATCAAGGCGAAGATTCGCGCTCGTAAAAAAGAGTTGAACCTGCCATGATCAAGTTCCTGGCGGATCATAATATCGAAGGGCAGTCAGAAATTCTTTGGGGCACGATGGCGGCGGAAGGATGGGTAGAGTTTTTCTCCCTCAAACTGTTAACTTTCGCCGATGCCGGCTTGTCTTATGAGAGTAATGATCGGGAAGTTTGGAGATTCGCTCAAGCAAATCAAATTATTCTCCTCACCGATAATCGCAACATGGAAGGCGATGATTCCTTAGAGCAAACCATACGCGATGAGAATGCTCCTTCATCCCTACCCGTTTTAACGATTGGGAATGTGGGAAGGATGGATGAAAAGATATATCGAATCAGGTGTGCTACCCGGATAACAGAGATACTAATCGACATCGAAAATTATTTAGGAACCGGTCGGATTTATGTGCCATAACATTTTTAAAAATCGACCCCCATTGGAAACAATAAAACAACCGAGGTAAATTAAAGAATGGAACTCCAACGCCAGCGCATTGTCCCCTTAGATATCCAGGAGGAGATGCGCAATTCCTACTTAGATTACTCCATGTCCGTAATTGTGGCGCGGGCGCTGCCGGACGTGCGCGACGGGCTGAAACCGGTGCACCGGCGGGTGCTCTACGGCATGTCCGAACTGGGCTTGTTGTTCAACCGCCCCTATAAAAAGAGCGCCCGGGTGGTCGGGGAAGTGCTCGGTAAATTCCACCCCCACGGCGATACCGCGGTGTACGACACCATGGTGCGGATGGTGCAGGATTTTTCGCTCCGCTACCCGCTCATCGACGGGCAGGGCAACTTCGGCTCCGTGGACGGCGACTCCCCCGCGGCCATGCGTTACACCGAAGTGCGCCTCTCGCGCATCGCCAATGAAGTGTTGCGCGACCTCGATAAGGATACCGTGGATTTCCGCCCCAATTTCGACGACACCCTCACCGAGCCGGTTATCCTGCCCTCCCTGCTGCCCAATTTGCTCTGCAACGGCGCTTCCGGGATCGCCGTGGGCATGGCTACCAACATTCCGCCTCACAACCTCCGGGAAGTGGTGGACGCCCTGGTCGCCCAGGTTGACGATCCCGAAATCACCGTAGAAA
>WYBG01000065.1 GCA_011526015.1 Deltaproteobacteria bacterium
CCCCTTTGTCATGCCCGAATGTCTTTATCGGGCATCCACAGGCCTAAAACTTATAGATTCCCGATAGAAACATTCGGGAATGACCCAGGAGAAAGGGTTCAACAACTTAGTGCGCAATGCACTAGACGCTTGCGGAGTGCAAAGCTTCGGCTTTGCACTTATATTTGATGTTACGCAGGCCAAAGGAATTCGCCACAGAGTCACAGAGCGCACAGAGAAAATCAAATATTTATTGAGCCTAAGCCCGTACTGAGAAGCAAAAACATTAAAAGAATGGTTAAAACTCTGTGTTCTCTGTGTCTTTTGCATGGTGAGTTTATCGAACCATGTGGCATAATGCGTAACATCAGTTATAATTAAGGAAGAACCGGATATAAAACGATGAAAAAGCGCAAGCACCGCAAACCCCTCGGCAGTGAAGAGGAAATCCAACTATTTAAAGAATTGTGCGAGGCGGTCAACCGCCTGGGGATCGAAACCCGGGTGGAAGAAGGAAATTTCCGGGGAGGAATATGCCTGGTGGAGGGAGAAAAAGAGCTGCTTTTCATTAACAAGAAAGACTCCATGGATAAACGAATCGCCCTGGTGATCTCGGAATTGAAAAAACGGAACGTTAGCGAAGCGCAGCTCCCGGAATCCTTGCGCGCCAAAATTGCCGACTGGTTTTAGCCCTATCCTCGAAAGTTTGCCCCCCTCGCTCATAAACCCGCTCCATTTTTCCCTTCCCGGCGGCCGGGTTTTGACGGAAAGCACAAAAGTCTTGCATATTTACTTTTCTAAACTTATAATCTTTTGTTAGTTGTCAAAGTGAGGGTTAACCCGCTGGCCCGCGCCAAAACGCGGGCAGAATCTTCGGTTTGAACGCTTTGATAAATGCTTAAAAAGAGGAGGTCGAATGTAAAAGTGTGACTGCCTGCCTTATTTTCTGATCCACGTTTATAATCTCAGCAAGTGCATTTCAATCTGAGGAAAAAATTTTCCTACAAGAATAGGCAAATTTGATCTCTGTCACATACGCCATGTTTGAAAAACCCGGCAGCTAATTTTTTTATTTATAATTAATTAATCATCATACCATTGCAGTCTGGTATGATAGTTGTTTTATTTCAAACGCTAAAGGGGGTGAAGAGAAACACAAATTAGGATCAAAATTAGTTGCAGTTGCTTTTCAGGGATGAAGTCTTGCCATGCTTCTAAAGCAGCAGCGGAGGCTGCAAAAGAAGCAATAAGTTTAACTCCAATACCCAAGGAGATACCATGGTTAAGAAACTCTTTACGGTTTCCCTGGTTTTGTTCGTGGCGTTCAGCCTTACCGCCCTTGCCAAAGAATTCAATACCCAAAAAGCGAACAAGGTTACGCCGCAGGATGAAGAGTTGTTTCAACAAAGATTAAATAATCTTACCCATTTTATTTACGCGAACCCGACCGAATCTCTCGACCGGGTGGAAGTCGGCAGAACCTGGTACGATTACGCCACCAACAACGAAATGGGAAGAGCGCTGGCGCATGCTTACGGAACCGGCACCAACGGCATCCATGCCGTTTTTATGAAAATCCTGCCCCAGGGCGCCGCGCGGCGGGTAAACTACGATTATTATGATGAAGACTTAGGCGGATTCTACGGGAACTGGGAAATTACCACCGACCGGGCCACCGGCTGGGGAAGAGTGCTCAACGGAAAAGATGATGAAGCGCTTATCTCTCTGCATACCCCGCTTGAATTATTCCAGGATGCTTCGGAAGCCGGTTTTTCGTTCTCGACCCTGCTGGGTGGTTTTCCCAGTGGCAGCGTATTTGCCGGTATCGCGCGCGAGGGTGACGTGATGGTCTTTATCGGCCAGACCGCGAACGCCAACTGGTCCGGCGGCGACGTGTTCAAATACACCACCGACTACGGAGCAAACTGGCTGGATGGCGACAATATCACCATCTCCGGCGTCACCGACTACGGCAACGGGGAACGCTGGCCCAGCTTCAATGCTCTCAGTATGCCGCAACTGAGTTATATGATCTCTCCGGCCTCCGGCGGCGGTCTCCCGCTCAATGGCTCCACCTGGCTGTGCACCACCACGGATTGGGGCATTGCCAACTGGGACGTAACCCTGATTTGGGATGACGACGCGGTAGCGGTAACGCCTTTCGGAAATACCCAGTACATCATCGAGAACTTCAGCCAGCAGAATGGTTTTTACACCAGCGACGGCGTCTATCATGCCGTATTTGGCGCGGTTCAGGGCGTCAGGGACACTACCACCTCCGCAGCCATCGACTACTGGCCGATCCTGCATTGGGACAGTAGCACCCAAACCTTCAGCGAAGTGACTACCCTGGAATACAGCGCGCCGGATGATCCCATCATTCAGGCAGCCATGGCCAACAACCGCCCGGGCAACGGCCTGGGGAACGCCTATCCCCACCTTGCCGAAGGCCCCAACGGCGAATTGGTGTGTATCTGGCAGCAGTGGGAAAAAGACCCGGTTAGCGGCGGCATTGTGCTCTTGCAAAGCAGCAGCGGCGGTGGAACCAGCACGGTGGAAATTTTTGCCACCGATATCTGGGGTGCAGTCTCCATGGACGGCGGCCAGACCTGGCAGGAGCCGGTTAAGTTAATCGGTAATCCCAACGAATCCGATGTGTATCCCACGATTACCCAAAACGTGCTCCGGGAAGGGAACGTCCTCCTTCTCGATATTATGTGGATGGTCGATACCAACGCCGGGGTTTCCCTGGCCAACTTTACCCCGCTGACCGATCCGTCCGAGTGCATCTGGTACTATGAGCGGGTAGAACTTCCCATTGAAGTCGGAATTGGGGACAATCCTGCAAGCCTGATCGACAAGTTTGCGCTCTCCCAGAACTATCCTAACCCCTTCAACCCCTCTACCACGATCGATTACACGCTGCAGCAATCTACCGACCTTAGCCTGGACGTCTATAACCTGACCGGCCAGAAAGTAGCAACGTTGGAAAAAGGCCGCAAAGCTGCCGGGCAATACACCGTCAACTTTGACGCCGCCAACCTGCCCTCCGGCATCTACTTCTATACCCTTAAAGCCGGAAATGCCAGTTTGACCAAAAAGATGGTTTTGATGAAGTAATTCGGTTTGTTTGGGCTGGCCGAATCCGGAGATTCGGCCAGCCTGTTTTAAACGGGTCACATTTTTAAAATCTTAACGCGAGGATTGCGGATAGAGAAAAACGGTTACGGTTTAATGCTTCTTAATGGAATCGCTGGCCCGGATTGCCGGTTGCGCTTTCTGAAAATGCCGGATACTTGCTCCTGGGTTCCGGTTGCGCCGGGATGTAGCAGCGAGTATCGGGGCGGCGGTCTTCGATTTAATGAAGTAACTGATGTTACGCAGACTAGTGCGACAAACACTAAGTTCTTGCACCCCTTTGTCATGCCCGAATGTCTTTATCGGGCATCCACAGGCCTAAAACTTATAGATTCCCGATAGAAACATTCGGGAATGACCCAGGAGAAAGGG
>WYBG01000066.1 GCA_011526015.1 Deltaproteobacteria bacterium
CCAGGATTCTTTCCCGAACACCGGAGGTGTTCAACATTTGTAGAATTCACAAGCCTCAAATAACCGCCGGAACCCCGAAGGGGTTCAACCCCTGCCGGGGTTGCGGTTCGTATTGGTATTATTGCCGCTACAAATGTTGAACCCCTACCGGGGTTCCTTGAATAAGAAACGGAAATTTTAAAATGCGCTTAGTATATAGCTTAAAGCCGGAGAAGCAAGATGGCCCAGAAAGAAAATATCCTCACCCGGATGGAAGATTTTCTGGTCTGGTTTTTACCCCACCTGGAACACTTTCCGCGAAATTATAAATTTTTGTTAGGTGATCGCGCGGTTCAAATTCTGTTAGATATTTTGGAAGACCTGGCCGACGCCTACTACAGCAAGGAGAAAGTAGAGAAATTGCAGCGGGCGAATATCGGCCTGGAAAAATTTCGCCGCCTTTTAGCTGTTTGCACCCGCATGAAATTTTTTACCCCCCGGCAATTAGCTTATGCCTCTTCCAGCCTGCAACAGATCGGCAGCGATCTGGGCGCGTGGCTGAAACAGCAGAAAAGCAAATAGCCAATTGCGTCTTTGAAGCCGGGGAGCTAAAAGATCGGCATGAAAAGCTACACCAATCTCTTCGATAGAATTTGTGCGTTTGAAAACCTCTACCTGGCTTCCCGGAAAGCGGAGAAGAGCAAACGGTTTCGCCACGATGTGGCAATTTTCAATGCCCGGCGCGCGGAGAATCTCCTGGAAATTCAGCGATTTTTGTATGCTGGCAATTACCCCTTTGGAAAGTTTCACACCTTTAAAATTCTCCGGCCAAAACCGCGAATGATCAGCGCCGCTCCCTACGCCGAGCGGGTGGTGCATCATGCGCTTATGAACGTGATTGCCCCCCTGCTGGAGCGTAAATTTATCCATGACAGTTATGCCAACCGGAAAAATAAGGGTACAAGCGCAGCTCTTGACCGGTGTACTTTTTATGCCCGGCGTTACAGCTATGTTTTGCAGCTTGACATCCGAAAGTATTTTCCCAGCATCGACCACCAGCTTCTGTTAGCAGAAATCCGCCGCACCATTCGCTGCCGGCAGACCCTTATTTTGATCGAACAGATCATCAATGCCAGCAATCTGCAGGAGCCGGCCAATTTTTATTTCCCCGGCGATGATTTGTTCACTCCTTTCGAGCGGCGAAAAGGACTGCCGATTGGTAATCTTACCAGCCAGTTTTTTGCCAATGTGTATTTGAATCCATACGATCATTTTATCAAGGAAGAATTAAGCGCACCCGGTTATGTGCGCTACGTGGATGATATTTTGGTTTTCAGCAATGATAGAGAATGGCTTTTAGAGTGCAAAAGACGCAGCCAGTTGTTCCTTCAGAAATGGCGGTTGCATTTGCACCCTCAAAAAGCGCTTGTTTACCCGGTGCAGCAAGGCGTCCCCTTTTTGGGTTTTCGAGTATTTGCTGCCCATCGCCGTTTGTTACGGGGCGGAATTAAACGCGCTCGCAAAAAGCTGCGGGCGCTTAGCAAAGGATATGGCTGCGGTAAAATTTCCTGGAACGCTGTCGATGCCTCCGTGCAGGCCTGGTTAGGCCATGTAAGCCAGGGCGATACCTGGGGGCTGCGCCGCTGCTTATTCGGACAGTATGTGTTTATCAGAAGAAGTTCTTGAGTAGAAATCATTCCAAAGAAGAAAGAATGTAAAAACTTTTTTCTTCTATTGATTTTTTTTGCCGTTTGGTTATATCTTGCCATCTTAAGTTTTGTGAAAATAGTGGTAAGAAAAATCAGGATGTCGCCATGCTCTCACAATACCTGCCGGTTTTGATCGTGCTCGCCTTCGCTTTAGTGGTGGCCGGTGCGATTCTGCTCCTATCCCATATTGTCAGCCCCCGCATCAAAGACGTCGTCAAACAGCAAGTGTACGAATCCGGTATCAATCCCCAGATGGACGCCCGCCTGCGCTATCCTATCCGCTTTTACGTGGTGGCGATGATGTTCGTGCTCTTCGACATCGAAGTGATCTTCATGTATCCCTGGGCGGTGGTGTATGGCCAGTTTCTCTCCCAGGGCGCGTTCATTTTCTGGGAAATGGTGGTGTTCTTAGGGATTTTATTTGCCGGGTATCTGTACCTCTGGAAAAGAGGAGCGTTCCAGTGGGAATGAATCAATACGCAATACGCATTACGTTTTACGTATTCCGTAAATCCTAAAATACAACGAGACTTTGTATGGCAGTGAAGAACAATACTTCGCCGAACGAAACGATTAAAGAAACGGTGCTGCAAAAGTTTCCCGAAGCCGGTTTCGAGGAGTTTCAAGGCCAGCTTTCCTTGCGAATAACGAAAGAGAAGTTCGCGGAGCTGGCCAAATTTTTAAAGACCGACCGCAAGCTCTCCTTCGATTACCTGACCGACGTCACCGGGGTGGACTATTTGAAAATGGAACGGGAACCCCGTTTTGACGTGGTCTATCATTTCAATTCTTTCAAAAACAACTGGCTTCTGCGCGTCAAAGTGGGGCTGCCGGAAGAGGATCTGAACCTTCCCTCGATCTCTTCCCATTGGCGGTCGGCCTTGTGGCTGGAGCGCGAAGCGTTCGAAATGTTCGGCTTCAACTTTACCGGCCACCCGGACTTGCGCCGCCTGCTTCTCCCGGACGTGTTCGACGGCTTTCCCATGCGCAAAGATTATCCCCTGCGCGGAAGGGGAGAGCGGGATGTGATTCTGGATATGAAATAAAAGCAGTGCGAAGTGTTTATGTGTTCGTGTGTTCATGCGCTTGAATACTTGAACACCTGAACACACGAACACCTGAACACATAAACACCATAACACGATTAAGACCATGGCAGACCCTGCATATCAACTAAAAACCGACCGCACCATTCTGAATTTCGGGCCGCAGCATCCTTCTACCCACGGCACTTTGCGCCTGGTGCTGGAATTGGACGGCGAAATTGTCATCCGGGCGGAACCGCATATCGGCTACCTGCACTCCGGGTTCGAGAAACTTGGGGAATACAAATCCTATAACCAGTGGGTTACCCTCTCCGACCGCATGAATTACCTCTCCCCGCTGTGCAATAATATCGGTTTTGCCCAGGCGGTGGAGCGGCTGATCGGCGTCGAGATACCGGAACGCGCCAAATACATCCGGGTAATCTTAGCGGAGCTGTCGCGCATCGCCGACCACATGGTCTGGCTGGGAACTCACGCCCTGGACATCGGCGCGTTTACCGCGTTTCTTTACGGGTTCGAGGCGCGGGAAAACCTCTACGTGATCTTCGAGCACACCACAGGAACGCGCCTGACCACCAGTTATACCCGGGTGGGCGGCCTGTTCCGCGACGTGCCCCACGATTTTGTAGAAATGGTCAAAAATTTCTTGAAATATTATCCCAAAGTTCTCAAAGAACTTCACGGCCTGCTTACCCGCAACCGCATCTGGATCGACCGCACCCGCAATATCGGGGTGCTGGCCAAAGAAGACGCCATCAACCTGGGAGTTACCGGCCCCACCCTGCGCGGCTCCGGGGTTCCTTACGACGTGCGCAAAAATTTCCCCTACCTGATTTACGACCGCCTGGATTTCGAAATCCCGGTGTGCGATGACGGCGACGTCTATTCCCGCTACCTGGTGCGCATGGAAGAAGTGGAGCAGAGCCTCAAAATCGTGGAACAGTGCATCAATGATTTTCCCGATGGCCCGGTCAGCCTCTTCAACCAGAAACTGGCCCTGCCGGACAAGGAAAAAGTGTACGATACCATCGAAGGGTTGATCCACCACTTCAAGAATATTATGCCCGGCCACGGCTTTACGGTGCCGGTGGGGGACATTTACGACGCCACCGAAGCGCCCAACGGGGAATTAGGTTTTTACCTGGTGTCCGACGGCAGCCATAAAGCCTACCGTTTGCGGGTGCGGGGCCCCTCTTTCGTCAACTTCGCGGCGTTAGACCATCTGGCCCGCGGGGCCATGGTCTCCGACCTAGTGGCGATCTTAGGAAGCCTGAATATTATCGCCGGGGAGTTGGACCGCTGAGGCGGGTAATTTGAAAATTGAAGATTGAAGATTGAAAATTGGTAACATTTTAGCGCTATGAAAAATTCGGAAATTTTGGCCGCTTATCCTTTCGTCTGCCATTCCCACGAAGCTTGTCCCCGTGAATACGGGGAGTGGGAATCCATATTCTAAGCCACTTTTCTGGATTCCCGCCTTCGCGGGAAGGACATTTTGCGTGAGTTTTTCAAAGAGCAACGTGTTACGAAAATTGAAGATTGAGTCTGCTCTGATCCAAAGGATTCCTGCGGATCGGGATCAAAACTCGAAACCTGAGAATCGCTAATGAACATTGCTTTTTCCGACGATGCGATGAAAGAATTCCAGGAGATCGTGGCGCGGTATCCCAATAAACGCGCCGCCTTGCTTCCGGCGCTGCACCTGGCGCAGCGTGAATTCGCCTGGCTGCCGCGCGAGGCCCTGGAATACGTGGGCCGGCTGCTGGAGCTTCCCTACTCGGAGGTCTATGACACCGCCTCTTTCTATACCATGTTCAAGCTCAAACCCACCGGTAAATATCACCTCCAGGTCTGCCACACCCTTTCCTGCGCCCTGCGCGGGGCCGGGGCCATCTGCGACCACGTCAAAGAAAAGTACGGAATCGGAAACGGGGAAACCACGCCGGACGGCAAACTCTCCCTGGTGAAGGTGGAATGCTTAGGCTCCTGCGGCACCGCGCCGGTGGTGCAAATCAACGACGACTATTACGAAGACCTGAGCCCCGAACAATTGGATCGCATTTTGGATGGCTTAAAAACTGAGAAGTGAGCTAAAGTGACTAAAGTGACTAAAGTGAACTGAAACGCCCGAAACAAACTTTAGGCACTTTAGCACATTTTAGTCACTTTAGTCACTTTCAAAGGGAGACAGCGAAGCATGTTTGAAAAAGTTCTTACCCGGCACATAAACCTACCGGATTCGCAGCGGCTGGCCAACTACGAAAAAACCGGCGGGTACCGCGCCTGGCAAAAAGCGCTGAAGGAGATGACTTCCGACCAGGTGATCGAGGTGGTCAAACAGTCCAACCTGCGCGGCAGGGGCGGGGCCGGCTTCCCCGCGGGGATGAAATGGGGATTCGTTCCTAAAAATACCGACAAACCCCATTACCTGCTGAACAACGCCGACGAAAGCGAGCCGGGCACCTTCAAAGACCGCCTGATCATCAACGGCAATCCCCACTCCACCATCGAAGGCTCCATGATCGCCTCCTACGCCATCCGTGCTAATACCTGTTACATCTACATTCGCGGGGAATTCGTCAAAGAAGCGAAGGTGCTGGAAACCGCGATCCGGGAAGCCTACGACAAAGGTTACCTGGGCAAAAACATCCTGGGGAGCGGGTTCAGCCTGGACATGTACGTGCACCGCGGGGCGGGAGCGTACATCTGCGGCGAGGAAACCGGGTTGATCGAATCCTTAGAAGGCAAGCGGGGCTGGCCGCGCATCAAGCCGCCCTTTCCGGCCATCGAAGGGGTTTTCCGCTGCCCCACCATCGTGAACAACGTGGAAACCCTGGCCTGCGTGCCCTATATCATCGAGCGGGGAGCGGAGTGGTTCAAGTCCATCGGCCCGGCCGGCGGCCCGGGGCCCAAGCTCTACTGCCTCAGCGGCCACGTGAAGAAGCCCGGGGTGTATGAGCTGCCCATGGGCGTCAATCTGAAAGAACTGATTTACGAATACGGCGGCGGCATTCTGAACGACAAAAAACTGAAGGCGGTGATTCCCGGCGGCTCCTCCGTGCCGGTGCTCACTGCGGAGGAGATCGACGTGGCCATGGATTTCGACTCCCTGGCAAAAATCGGCACCATGCTCGGTTCCGCGGGAGTGATCGTAATGGATGAAGATACTGACATGGTGAACGCGCTGCTGAACATTGCCCATTTTTACCGCCACGAATCCTGCGGCCAGTGCACCCCCTGCCGGGAAGGCACCCATTGGGCGGAAAAGTTGTTGAAGAAGATCAAAAGCGGCCAGGGAAGCATGGCCGATATCGACCTGCTGGCGGAAGTGGCCGACCACATCAATTTCCGCACCATCTGCCCGTTGGGCGACGCCGCGGCCATGCCCATCCAGAGTTTCGTGAAGAAGTTCCGCCATGAATTCGAGGCGAAAGTGAGGAAATCGGCGGCATAGTTTAAGAGCAGCCGGTTTTTCATTACATTACGTAAGATTCAAATCAGTGGAGGAAATCGCGTGGGCACCACAGTGGCTCAGATGAGCAAAGAAGAACTAAAAGAACTGATTGCCGCGATTGTCGAACAAAAGCTGCTTGAATTGATCGGTGATCCGGATGAAGGATTGTTTATCAGAAAATCCTTGCACGATAGACTTTTGCTTCAGAAGAAAGCAGTTGCAGAAGGCGAACGTGGTGAGTTGTTCGATGATGTGGCAAGGGAACTTGGCCTGGTATAGCCGTCATGTATATCGTGCGTATTTTAAAAGCGGCGGTCCGCGACTTAAAGCGGCTGGATAAAGCAGCAGGACGACGTATTGCCCAGCGTATTCAATGGCTGGCCGCGAATTTGGAGGAGATTAAACTTGAAACGCTCAAAATCTGGGTCTCCCTGATCCTGGATTTTCTGGCGAGCGGCGCTACTATCGCAGAGTTGCTTGAAGAATATCCTCAACTCACCCGGGAGGACACGCTGGCAGCCATTTCTTATGGCGCAGAGATGTCCCGGGAACGCTATGTAGAGATCTCCTTCGATGATGAAGTTCAAACTGGATGAAAATTTTGGCAGTAGAACTCAAAAAATTTTCAGAGAACCTAAACAGGATACCTCCTAATGGCATTTGTCAAAATAGACGACCGGGAATTGGAAGTTAAGAACGGCGCCACGATTTTAGAAGCGGCGAAGCAGGTTGGCATCGAAATTCCGCACTATTGTTACCACCCGGCCATGAGCATCGTGGCCAGCTGCCGGATGTGCCTGGTGAGCGTGCAGGGCATGCCCAAGCTCACGCCGGCCTGTTCCACCCGCATCGGGGAAATGCCCCCGGAAAAGAAAACCGACGGTAAATATGATATGGTGGTCATCACCAACGACGCCGTGGTGAAAGACGCCCAGGAGTCGGTGCTGGAATTTCTATTGCTGAACCATCCCGTGGACTGCCCGGAGTGCGACCAGGCCGGGGAGTGTTTCTTGCAGGATTACAGCTTCAAATACGGCAAGGATCACAGCCGTTTCGACTTCCCCAAGCGGGTGCCGCCCCGCAAAGACCTGGGCCCGAACATGCTGCTGATTACCACCCGCTGTATCCTTTGCACCCGCTGCGTGCGCTTTACCCAGGAAATTTCCGGCAGCAACGAACTGATGGTGCGCAATCGCGGGGGCGAATCGGAGATCGATCTTTTCCCGGGGCAATCTCTGGATAACAAGCTTTCCATGAATACCGCCGATATTTGCCCGGTGGGCGCGCTGGTCACCAAAGATTTCCTGTTCAAGCCCCGGAATTGGCGCTATCGCCGCACCCGCAGCATCTGCCCGGGATGCTCCGTGGGGTGCAACGTCGAGATCGAATATTTGGAAGAGAACAACCGCATTCACCGCATAAAGCCGGTTTTCAATGCGGACGTGAACCAGTGGTGGATGTGCGACGACGGTCGGCTACTCTACCACACCTACCATAAATTACCGCGGTTAGAATATCCCCTGCTGCGCAAAATGGCGGACCTCCAGCGCGGCCACTGGCGCCTGACCCTGAAAGAAGTCGCCCGGAAACTGAAAGAATTCCCTCCCGACCAGGTCGCCTTTGTGGGAAGCGGTTACGCCACCAACGAAGAGAATTACCTGCTGCAAAAAATAGCCCGCCAGGGGCTGCGCTGCGAAAACATCGCCATCGACGATAAATTCTACCGGGAAGACGACGCCGTTTACAAAAAATTCACCATCAAAGGCGAAAAGCTGCCCAACTACCAGGGCGCCGGCGACATGCTGGCGACGAATATGACCTTTTCCGATTTGCTGAAAAAGATCGACGCCGGGCAAATCAAGGCGCTCTATTACCTGGGCGGCGGCCCCCATTTCACGCTCTCCGACGCGGACCTGGCCATTTTGAAAAAATTGCACTACCTGGTGGTGCAAGACGCCAAACATTCCCCGCTGGTCGATATTGCCCACGCGGCGCTGGCCGGCGCTTCCGCCTATGAAAAGGAAGGTACGTTTACGAATTATCAACAGCGGGTGCAGCGCATTCGCCCGGCCATTCTTCCCCCGGCCGCGGCCAAAACCGATTTCGAGATTTTCCAGGAACTGCTCGACCTTCTGGAATTGCCCAAAATTATGCGTCCACAAAAGGCGTTCGAGGAGATCGCCGCGGCGTATGCGGATTACCGGGGATTGAGTTATACCAACCTGGGAACCGCCGGCGCTTTAAAAGGCTCTGTCGTGGAAGCGGAAGCCGCTTCGTAATTGTTTGACCTGAATCCATAAAGATTTCAATCGCGGAGATAGAAAACCTATGTCCCTCGAACTTCTTACGATACTGATCGCCGCGCTCAAAGTCGTGGTAGTCATTTCGCTGGTGCTGGTAACGGTGATGATCCTGACCTTGATGGAGCGTAAAATTTCCGGCTGGATTCAGAATCGCTACGGTCCCAACCGGGTGGGCTGGGGCGGGATTCTGCAGCCGGTCGCCGACGGGGTGAAGTTCTTCACCAAAGAAGACATCATCCCCGGCCACGTGGACCGTTTCCTCTACCTTATGGCCCCGGCGATTGCCCTGGTGCCGGCGCTGATGACCTTTGCGATCGTACCTTTCGGCGACCAGATGAACTTTTTCCTGTTCGGCCACGAAATAACCCTGCAATTCCAGCTGGTGGATCTGAACGTGGGCATCCTGTATTTCGTCTCCATCGCCTCGTTAGGGGTGTACGGGTTGATCGTAGGCGGCTTTGGCTCCAACAATAAGTACTCCATGTTAGGCGGGCTGCGCTCCTCCGCGCAGATGATCAGCTATGAAATTCCCATGGGACTTTCGATTATCGCGGTGGTGATGTTGAGCGGTTCCCTGCGCCTCAATGACGTGGTGATGGACCAGGCCGGCCTCTGGAACGTGGTGCGCCAGCCCCTGGGTTTCATCATCTTCGTGGTGGCGGCGTTTGCCGAGACGAACCGCCTGCCGTTCGACCTGCCGGAAGCAGAGCAGGAGCTGGTCGGCGGTTACCATACCGAATACAGCTCTATGAAATTTTCCTCGTTTATGATCGCCGAGTATTCCAATTTGATCACCTCTTCGGCGCTCATCACCACGCTCTATTTCGGCGGCTGGCAGGTTCCCGGCCTGGAACTCCTGAGCCTGCCGATCTGGCTGGAGCAATTTTTGCAAATTCTGGCGTTCCTGGTGAAAACCTCGTTCTTCATCTTTTTATACATGTGGGTTCGCTGGACTTTCCCGCGTTTCCGTTACGATCAACTGATGAACCTCGGCTGGAAGAGCATGTTGCCCCTGGCGTTGTTGAACATCGTGCTCACCGGGGCGTGGATTGCTTATTTCTAAGTGTCTAAAGTGCCTAAAGTGCCTGAAATTTCTGAAACGCCGCAAATCCCTGAAGATTTGATTAACTTTAGGCACTTTAGTCACTTTAATTCAGGGGAGAAATAAATGGTTGAACTGATTCTTTTCTGGATATTCGCCCTGCTGGCGGTGGGGGGCGCATTTGGAGTGGTGGTGCATCCCAACCCGGCCAAAAGCGCCCTGCTCCTGGTGCTAACCTTTTTTGCCCTTGCGGGAGAATACGTTTTATTGATGGCGCATTTCATTGCCATCGTTCACGTGGCGGTGTATGCCGGTGCAATCATGGTGCTCTTCCTGTTTGTGATCATGCTCCTGAACGTGCCGGAGGAGACCCGCACCTCGCGCCTTTGGGGGATTATGCGCTACGCCGGATTCACCCTGGCGATCCTGCTGTTCGCGGAAATCGGGTATTTCGGGTTCAAGGGCTTTCAAACCGCCTACGTGCAGGAAACCGACCTGGGAACCGTGGAGCGGATCGGCCAGGCGTTATTCAGCAAATACGTGCTGCCCTTCGAGATCGCTTCCATCCTCTTGCTGGTGGCGATGTTGGGGGCGCTCTATCTCTCCAAACGGAAATTGGAGATCGTGGGAGACGGGAAAACCGCCCCGGCAGGCAAAAAAACTGAGGAAGTATTGGTCGAAGAGTAGGATGGTTAGCAATTGCCAATTGGCAATTGGCAATTAAAAGTTGATAAACCCTTGAGGTAAATATATGCACGCAGTTCCGATTAATCACTTTTTGATCCTGGCAGCGATCCTGTTCGGATTGGGCGTGGTAGGGGTAGTATCCCGCCGGAACGCCATCGTCATCTTCATGTCCATCGAGTTGATGCTCAACGCCGTGAATTTGACCTTCATCTCGTTTTCTAACTACTTGAACGATATCGAAGGGCAAATTTTCGTGTTCATGGTGATGGTGGTGGCGGCTGCGGAAGTGGCGGTCGGCCTGGCAATCATCGTGGCCATCTTCCGCCTGCGCGAGACCGTGCACGTGGACGACATCAAATTGTTGAAGTGGTAGGGCAGTGTTATTGTGCTCTGGTGTTCAAGTGTTTTAGTGCGCAAAGACGATAACACCAGAACACGATAACACTCAAACACTTTCTCTGTGGAGACGTTGATGGAAAGTTTTATTTGGATAGTTCCCCTGATGCCCTTGTTCGGCGCGCTTTTCCTGGGCATTTTCGGGCATTTGCTGAAAGAAAAATCCGGCATCATCGCCAGCCTGACCGTATTGGTTTCCTTCATCTATTCCGTGCGGGCTTTCCTGCTGGTGCGGGAAGGCGTTACCTTCGACGGAAATCTTTTTAACTGGATCGTCGCCGGTAATTTTTCCGCCGGTTTCGGGGTGTTGGTGGATCCATTGTCGGTGGTGATGATGCTGGTGGTGACCGGGGTGGGGTTCCTGATTCACGTCTATTCCATCGGCTACATGCACGGGGACCGGGGGGTGGGACGCTACTTCTCCTTCCTGAACCTGTTCATTTTCTCTATGCTGATGTTAGTGATGGGCAATAATCTGCTGCTGCTCTACCTCGGCTGGGAAGGGGTGGGTTTGTGCTCCTACCTGCTGATCGGGTTCTGGTACGAAAAACCCTCCGCCGCCAAAGCCGGCCTGAAGGCCTTCCTGGTCAACCGGGTGGGCGATTTTGGATTTGCCATCGGCATTTTCATCATCTTCACGACCATCGGAACCATCACTTACGCCGAAATTTTCAGCAGAACCGAACAATTAGTTGCCGCCGGGGTGGTCACCACGGCCACGCTGCTATTGTTCATGGGCGCCTGCGGGAAATCCGCCCAGTTTCCCCTCTACATCTGGTTGCCGGACGCCATGGAAGGCCCCACCCCGGTCAGCGCCCTGATTCACGCCGCCACCATGGTGACCGCGGGGGTGTACATGGTTGCCCGCTTCAATCCCCTGTTCAGCCTCAGCGAGGTGAGTATGGCGGTGGTAGTGATTATCGGCCTCTTTACCGCCCTCTTTGCCGCCACCATGGCGCTGGTGAATACCGACATCAAGCGGGTGCTGGCTTATTCGACCATTTCTCAGCTCGGCTACATGTTCATCGGGGTGGGAGTGGGGGCGTACGCCGCGGGCATTTTCCACCTGATGACCCACGCTTTCTTCAAGGCGCTGCTGTTCCTGGCGGCCGGCTCGGTGATGCACGCGCTCGCCAACGAAACCAACATAATGAAAATGGGCGGGCTGGCTAAAAAGATCAAATATACTGCCTGGACCTTCATCCTGGCCTGGCTGGCCATCAGCGGGATTCCTCCTTTCAGCGGCTTCTTCTCCAAAGATGAGATTCTCGCCAAAGCCTTCGCTTACCACCCCGCGGTGTGGGTGTTTGGCGCGCTGGGGGCGCTGCTGACCGCGTTTTACATGTCCCGCCTGGTGTTTCTCACTTTTTTCGGGAAGTCCCGGGTGGAGCCTGAAGTTGCGCACCATATCCACGAATCCCCTTACGTAATGACCGTGCCCCTGATGATCCTGGGAATTCTCTCGGTCATCGGCGGATTTGTGGGCATTCCCGCGATCCTGGGGGGCGGCAACCATTTCGAGCACTTTTTGGAGCCGGTTTTTCGCCCCGGGCTGGAAAACTTGCCCGGGGCGCATCTCTCCCACGCCCTGGAGTACGCCCTGGTGGCTGCTTCGGTGCTGGTCGCCCTGGCCGGCATCGGCCTCGCGTACCTGATGTATATCAAGAAATCCATCAGCGCGGAGGCCCTGGCCGCGAAATACAAGGGGCTTTACACCCTGCTCTACAACAAATATTACGTGGATGAGGGCATCGAAAAAGCCCTTATCAACCCGATCCTCAGCTTCAGCCGCTGGCTGTGGAACTTCTTCGATGAGAAAATTATCGACGGCCTGGTTAACCTTAGCGCCAGGATCATGCTGCTTATCAGCCTTATTTTCCGGCGGGTGCAGAGCGGCTACGTGCAAAGCTACGCCGGGGTGTTCGTTATCGGCGTGCTGGTGATATTGGCGTACTACCTTTTAGCTTAGCCAAAGTTGGCGAATGTGAATTATCACAAAATGACGCCGCAGGCAAATGACAGCGAAGCGAAATGACCATTAATGACGCGCAACAAATGACTATCGAATGACCTTCAATAGCGCGAAGTAACGGAGATACAATTTCATGGACATGGCAACTCTTCTAAACGTTGTAACATTTCTCCCCCTGGCAGGGGCGGTGATCCTGCTGATGATTCCCCGCACCGAAACCAGCCTGATTCGCTCCTGGGCCTTCCTGGTCACGGTGGTTACCTTTCTGGTATCCATTCCCCTGTTCTACTATTTCGACGGCAGCGTGGCGGGAATGCAGTTCGAGAGCGTGAAACGCTGGATTCCGGCGCTGGGGGCCACTTACCACGTCGGGGTGGACGGCATCAGCATCCTCCTCTACATGCTCACCACCTTCCTGATGCCCCTTACCATACTCTCATCCTGGAACGCCATCAGCGAGCGGCTGAAAGAATTCATGATGGCAATGCTGGTATTGGAAAGCGCGATGTTAGGCGTATTCATCTCCCTGGATCTGGTGCTCTTCTATCTTTTCTGGGAAGCCATGCTCATCCCTATGTACCTGCTCATCGGGGTGTGGGGCGGGCCGCGCCGCATTTACGCCGCTCTCAAATTCGTCATTTACACCATGGTCGGCTCGGTGCTGATGCTGGTGGCGATCCTGTACCTCTACTTCATGTATAATAATTATACCGGGGCTTATACCTTCGACCTGATCAAAATCATGTCCCTGAACATCCCCTTTGGAGCGCAAATCTGGCTGTTTTTAGCATTCGCTTTAGCGTTCGCCATCAAAGTGCCCATGTTCCCGTTCCATACCTGGCTGCCGGACGCCCACGTGGAAGCGCCCACCGCCGGCTCGGTGATCCTGGCCGGGGTGCTGCTGAAAATGGGAACCTACGGCTTCCTGCGTTTCAACCTGCCCCTGTTTCCCAACGCCGCGGAGTATTTCACGCCCCTCATCTTCGTGCTGGCGGTGATCGGCATTCTCTACGGGGCCTGGGTGTCGCTGGTGCAGAAAGACGTTAAAAAGCTGGTCGCCTATTCCTCGGTCAGCCACTTAGGGTTCATCATGCTGGGAATGTTCGTGCTCACGGTTCCCGCCCTGCAAGGGGGATTAATCCAGATGATCAACCACGGGATTTCCAGCGGGGCGCTGTTTTTGGCGGTGGGGATGATTTACGAGCGCCGCCACAGCCGGGAAATCAGCGATTTTGGCGGGGTCACCAAAGTGATGCCGGTTTTTGCAACCTTCTTTTTGATCATTTGCCTTTCTTCCTTAGGGTTGCCGGGAACTAACGGGTTCGTGGGCGAATTTCTGATCCTGGTAGGCAGCTTTGAAGTGGCGCCGGTGTTTACGGTGCTGGCGACCGTGGGGATCATCTTCGCCGCCGCCTACCTGCTGTGGATGTTCCTGCGGGTGATGTTCGGCCCGATCACCAACGAGAAAAACAAAGCGCTGACGGATTTGACCGGGCGGGAAATCGCCATCATGCTGCCCATTATGGTAATGATTTTTTGGATCGGGTTCTATCCTTCCACCTTCCTGAGCAAAACCGAAACCTCCATCACCGCGCTGATCAAGCGCGTGAATGAAGCAAGAATCGCCTACCGGATCGAGAATCCGACTTCTCCCGCCACCATATTCACCTGGCAGGCGGGGAAAGAGGAATTGAAAAGTGAAAAATGAAAAATGAAAAATGAAAAGTGAAAAATGCAAATTGAGCTGATGCGCGGCACACGGCAATCAATGACGCGCAGTTAATGACCACTAATGACCATTAATGACGCGCAGCAAATGACCATGAATGACTATAATTGACCCCTAACGACCTTAACCGGAGTCTCCCTTGGCAACCATTAATATTGGCAGCGCTGATTTTATAGCGATTTTACCGATTATCATTGTAAGTCTATTTGGCATCTATTTGATGCTGCAAGGCGTTTTCGCTCCCCGGTTTCACCGCATGGTATTGCCCTACCTGGCGC